>NZ_JAVRBF010001136.1:0-230 GCF_032436805.1 Streptomyces sp. P17
CTGAGGTATTGACGATAAGGATTTTCATTATAATAGCTTACTACTATTTTCGATAAACATATTAAGCCAACCTATTAGCAATATAATTATACACAAGAAACATTGCCAATTTTATTTTAGATTTAAAAGGCAGCTTAAAGTATTCATTTATCTGCTGACGATGATAAACGGATTCAACATGATAAACTTCATTTATTTTCTCTCCATTTAACATGATTTGATTATTTATC
>NZ_JAVRBF010001137.1:0-255 GCF_032436805.1 Streptomyces sp. P17
CTGGGTCTGGCGCTTTCGCGCAATTACGAACCGGCGGTGGCGCGGGTCATGCCGGGGGCGCGCCAGCATGAATTCGACGCCGGGGTGAGCTTTCATTTCAACACCGGGGCCATCGGGCGCGCCAGTTGGGTGCAGGCGTGGGTGCGGCGTGACTGGGCCGAGGTCCGGCGACGGCTGGGCCTGTGGAACAAGGGCGGCGGGCGCGTGCTGCCCGGCCTGACGCGGCGGCGCGAAGACGAGGCCAGGCTGATGCAG
>NZ_JAVRBF010001138.1:0-255 GCF_032436805.1 Streptomyces sp. P17
GCCGTCATGGGTGTCCTTGGCGGGCTGGGGCTGCTGATGCAGCATCTGCGATCTGGCCGGGACGAGGTGCTAAGCCTCTCTGACGCGATGAGCCAGTTGGAGACCTCGACCGGGGACTGGCAACGGGCATTGCAGGACGCTCAGCAGCCGTTTGCAAAACTTGTTGAGCAGTTCGGAGCGGGGGCGGCGGAAGCTCGCGAAGTTTATCAGGCACTTTTTCAGTTGGCGCGGCTTGATTTCCTGGATGGAATAGAG
>NZ_JAVRBF010001139.1:0-255 GCF_032436805.1 Streptomyces sp. P17
GGCGTCGATATATGCTTTTGAAGCCGTCCGATGCTGCCGGGATTTTTCGGCGTAATATGCCGCCAACTTCTCATATCGGTTCGCCTTGCGAGTGTGATACTCGCACAGTTTCTTGATGCGGCGTTTCGTGCGGGCGAGAATGTTGAACATTTCGTTTCTCCAGTTAAACCGGCAAGCCGAGTTTTTTGTTAAGTTGGTCAGATTGGACGGCAGGAAGATTTATGACCGGTGGAACATATTCGGGACTGAAAGGTT
>NZ_JAVRBF010001140.1:0-255 GCF_032436805.1 Streptomyces sp. P17
GGTGATCGTAAAGGTCGTCCCTTTCCCTAACTCACTTTGAACATCGATCTGGCCTTTATGCAACCGTACTAGCTGTTGCACGATCGGTAAGCCTAAGCCAGATTCCCCAAATTTGCGATTCTTTCGGGAAGGATCCGCTTTATAGTAACGATCCCAAATATTTTTTAATTGTTCTTCTGTCATCCCGATACCTGTATCACTGATCTCGATCACCGTTTCTAGGTAACCTTTTTTCAAACGAATATGGATCTCTCC
>NZ_JAVRBF010001141.1:0-255 GCF_032436805.1 Streptomyces sp. P17
GGCGTCTATCTGCTGGCGCAGGCCTGCGGCGTGGCGACGCTCTGGACCGTCTATCTGCTGTCGCGCGCCATCGTCGGCGGCCAGCAGGCGGTGCTTGCGGTGCTGCTGACCATGACGATCACCGCCTTCGGCGCGCCGAGCCTCGAATTCGGCCCGGCCGTGCTGGCGCAGCCGCTCTGGGCGCTGTTGCTATTGCACTCCTGGCAACTGATCGGCCAGGGCCGGCGCAATGCCTGGTTCGCTTGGTCGATCGAG
>NZ_JAVRBF010001142.1:0-255 GCF_032436805.1 Streptomyces sp. P17
GCCCCAGACGTTGACGGAGAAGGCCCATTTCCAGTCGTTGGGCTCGTGCTCCCACATCCGGCCCTCGGCGCCCGAGCCGACGCCCGCGTTGTTGCACAGCACGTGCACGGCGCCGAAGGTGTCGAACGCCGCGTCCGCCAGGCCGCGTACGGACTCCGGGTCGCTGACGTCGACGGTACGGGCGAGGACCTGTGCCCCGTCCGCCATCAGTTCCTCGGCGACGTGGAGGAGGCCGCGCTCGCCAAGGCCGCCGAG
>NZ_JAVRBF010001143.1:0-255 GCF_032436805.1 Streptomyces sp. P17
GGCCGCGCCGCGGCTTGCGCGGATCGAAGAACAGCGGGCGCTGTCCCAGCGCCTGCGGCAGCGGCTCGGCCACGCGACCGACCTCCGACGGTGGCACGGCAAACCATGTCTCGCGCATGCCGAGCGGCGCGAGCAGCGTGTCGTCCAGCACCTGCGCGAGGTCGCAGCCCATCGCGACCTCGAGCACGTGGCCGAGCACGTCGGTGGCGTGGCTGTAGTGCCAGACGCTGCCGGACGGGCGCCGCGTGCCGGCGG
>NZ_JAVRBF010001144.1:0-255 GCF_032436805.1 Streptomyces sp. P17
GGGCGTGGCTGACCGGGTAGCTCGCTCCACCACTCCAAGCAGCCGTCTCGACCTTCCCGCGGGGTGGCGAAGAGGTTGCCGATACTCGGTGGGCAGTGGCGGTGGATCAGCATCTGCTGTCGTCCCGGTAGCTCGGGGTCGACCAGGGCATGATCCCTGTCACGCAGTAGGCGCTGCATGGCCGTCCTCTTTGGCAAGGTGGCGAGTGCTTCTTGGCATCATGGGGCGTAGCCCAGGCTCTGCTGCAGGCGGTCG
>NZ_JAVRBF010001145.1:0-255 GCF_032436805.1 Streptomyces sp. P17
GGCTTCAACTAGTGAAACCAAAAGAAGATGATTTAGTTTTTGCTGTTACGCCTACGAAAGTGGTTGAGATTTAGAATAACTGTTTTCCCTCTATTACAAATAGCATACCTCTTTAAAACAAAAAAAGGAGCAATTTTCATCGCTCCTTTTTCATTGATATTTTAAATATCTTATTTTACTGCATCAACAACAGCTTTAAAAGCTTCTTTGTTGTTCATGGCTAAATCAGCTAAAACTTTACGGTTTAAACCGATG
>NZ_JAVRBF010001146.1:0-255 GCF_032436805.1 Streptomyces sp. P17
GACTCGCTGATCGGCCGCCATCCGCGCGTGATGCTCAACCTGATGCGCATCCTGGTGAAACGCCTTCAGGACACGACCCGCAACGCGGTGGACACCGGCCGGCCCAAATCTTTTGCCATCGTGCCGTTGCAGCCGGGCCTGGAGCAGTCGCCGATTGCCAACCGCCTCGCGGGCGCTCTGGTCAACATGGGCTCCAAGGCCGCGGTGCTGGACGCAAGCGTCGCGGACCAGTCGGGTGAATGGTTCAACAATTTC
>NZ_JAVRBF010001147.1:0-255 GCF_032436805.1 Streptomyces sp. P17
TGACTGATACGGCACATATAACTGTCAACTGCCAACTCTTCTTGAGCAACACGAGCTTTAGACGGAGCTGATTTCATTTGTTTAACGTTCAAAGACATGTATTGAATTTCCTTATTAGTGTATATCTGCATAAGAGCTACCAAACTGAACATCACAATCAAGTTCTCTGTTCAGCTTTAACTCTTCATTAGTTTTCTTCATAGCCCATTTCAGGAGGTCTTCAGCTTCCTTCCTAAAGCCCCTCTTAACCTCCAG
>NZ_JAVRBF010001148.1:0-255 GCF_032436805.1 Streptomyces sp. P17
GTTTGTGGAGCGTTTCCGACCCGCCATCGGCCGCGCGCTTTTGATAGTCGCTTTCGCTTTTTTACCGAATTTCGCTAGGGCTGCCGAACCAGTGAAAGATCAGTGTCAGCGGGCGTGGCATGTGATCTGGGATGCCGCAGCTAAAAAAAAAATATAATGCTTTGATCAAGCTGGTAAATGCATTTGCCGTACATCTGTTTAAACTCTCCACAATGGACGACAAAACGCTAGATCAAGGCACCTTTGAAAAATCAC
>NZ_JAVRBF010001149.1:0-255 GCF_032436805.1 Streptomyces sp. P17
CAACTGCTGCCCATAAAGGCATTTCCAAAGAAGAATTTTTTTCAAAAGGACAGCCTTGTTTTCGAGCATCTCCCTTAGTAAAGCAATATGGCTGGGGTGTTCATTTTAATCATGAAGAAAAAATGGCGATTTATCCAATGGAATCAGAGGAATATCAGCGATTTAAACAAGATTCTAGCTTGAAGCATATTCAATCCATGCGCCAAAAAAGATAACTATCATGTACCAATGGGGTGCATGATTTTTTGCATTCAT
>NZ_JAVRBF010001150.1:0-255 GCF_032436805.1 Streptomyces sp. P17
TTGGAGGTGGACGCGGAGCGCTCACCTCCAACCGCAACTTCGAGGGCCGCCAGGGCAAGGGTGGCCGTACGCACCTGGTCTCGCCCCAGGTCGCCGCCGCCACCGCCGTACTGGGCCACCTGGCCTCCCCGGCCGATCTGTCCGACGTCGCTACGCCCGCGGGGGTCTGAGGAACCATGGAAGCTTTCACCACGCACACCGGCCGGGCCGTCCCGCTGCGCCGCAGCAACGTCGACACCGACCAGATCATCCCCG
>NZ_JAVRBF010001151.1:0-255 GCF_032436805.1 Streptomyces sp. P17
GCCCTCTCGGGCTCAACTGACCCGTGTCTTATCAATCCCGCGCTGTCCATCGCTGTGCACGCCAACATCAGCGAACGTGAGTTTGGCTATTGGCCGTCCTACTCTGAAATCACGCCTCGCGCTCGCAGGGCCTACCTGAGCTGGCTGGCAGATGGGAGGCGCGACCCCGAAGCCGATATTGGATACGTCTTTCTCTTCTTCTATGGCCTGGAGCGCAGGGCCATTGCAGAGGGATTGAAGGACGCGCAGGCGCAG
>NZ_JAVRBF010000226.1:0-735 GCF_032436805.1 Streptomyces sp. P17
ACCGCGCCATGGCGTCCTCGGATGCGTGGATCGCGCTCAGGGCTGTGGAGGATGCCCAGATGGACGGCCCCGAACCTGCCGATGGCACAGCGATCACGCTCGGGTTCGACGGGTCGCTGAACTCCGACTCGACCATCCTCCGCGGCTGCCGGATGTCAGACGGCTACCGGTGGACGATCGGACTGTGGGAGAAACCCGAGGGTGTCGACGGCATCGGATGGCAGGTGCCGCGCACTGAGGTGCTGGAGCGTATCCGTGAGGCGCACAAGCGCTATCGCGTGATCCGAGGCCACTACGACCCACACGAGTGGCGCAGCGACATCTCAGACCTGGCGCACGAGTTCGGCGAGGATGTGGTGGTCGAGTTCCCCACGACCTCAGACACTCTGATGGGTCCGGCGCTGGACACGCTGCACACCGACATAGTGACCGGAGTCACGAAGCAGAGCGACGATCCGGACGCGCTGCGGCATTACGGCAACGCGTACGTGAAGCGGCGCGGACAGTATCGGCTGATCCGCAAGGAGTACCCGAACAGCCCCCGCAAGATTGACGTTGTCGTGGCGGACGCTCTCGCCTACGCGGCGAGGCGGGCGGTACTGGACACCGGCTGGGCCGATGACGAAGAGAGCAGCGCCGTGTGGTGCTTCGCCTAGACGATGATTGGAGGTGGCATGGGCGACATTGATGTCCTGAACCGCCTCCACCGCAAGACCTCGAAGATCAAGCGCGACT
>NZ_JAVRBF010001152.1:0-255 GCF_032436805.1 Streptomyces sp. P17
TCACATGACTATAACAGCGCCTTCATTTTATGGTCAAAACGAGATAATACAAGCCTTTTCACTGTACTATTCCTGAGCGTTTCAGATGACAAAATGCTGATGGGATGTTAGGATGGATTTGATAGAACGTCTAAGGACAGCATATTCAGAAGGGATGAATTGAAATGGGAATCGAAGAAAACAAAAAAGCATTGAAAGACCATCAAAAAGTGATCTTGGTGGGTGACGGCGCTGTCGGATCAAGTTACGCCTTTG
>NZ_JAVRBF010001153.1:0-255 GCF_032436805.1 Streptomyces sp. P17
GCGTTCTCAAGCTGGCCTGGTGACGCAATCTCGAAGCCTTCCCGCGCCCCGGGCGGCGCGGCGGAAAAACAAGCCCAGTCTGGAGGTCACAATGACCAAAAACGAAGCGAATACCCGCCATCGGCGGGAAGCCGACAAAGCTTTCATGGCTATCAGCAATGCCAAACCGATGACCGACTACGCGAAGGCGGAGCAATCCTTTCACGAGAATCGCGAGCGCCTGAAAGCTGAGCGTCTGGCCCGGGAAGCTGCGGC
>NZ_JAVRBF010001154.1:0-255 GCF_032436805.1 Streptomyces sp. P17
ATCAAGCTCCCCTTCGCACCATCCGCGTAAAGATGAACTTCCTGAACCCCCTTGCTTGATTCTTACTTCGGTCCCAGGACCACAGCTCCGGCACCGTCACCAAAAAAGACACAAAAATTGCGATCGGTCTGGTCGACCGCGCGGGACATAATGTCGACGCCGATGACAAGCGGATGCTTCGCCCCGCCCGTCTGGACAAACTGATCCGCAACCGAAAGCGCATAGACAAATCCCGAACAGGCCGCCGTCAAATCG
>NZ_JAVRBF010001155.1:0-254 GCF_032436805.1 Streptomyces sp. P17
GTGAGGGCGAACCGCTGCTGCTGGGCTTTGTCGTCCCGCGGCAAAATGGCGACGCCCACCTGCTCGACGGCGTGCGCTGCCATCTCGAGGCGACGTTGCCGGGACACATGCGTCCACGTCGGCTGCTGGTGCTGGATGCCTTGCCGGTACTTCCCGGTCAGAAGGTCGACGAGGCGGCCTTACTGGCGCGGGTCGGAGCGAGAGGGCTCCCTGGGCTTGCCCAATCCTCGAGATGGTCGACAGCTTCGGCAGCC
>NZ_JAVRBF010000085.1:0-24074 GCF_032436805.1 Streptomyces sp. P17
CGATGATCAACGGTGGCCGCACCCATGCCCGCGCCGGCCCCTACCAACAAGATCACGATCTACGGCTGTAGTACTAGTCAGGCACTGCCGTTGGACCTCTTCGCTGACGTGTCGCTGAGACGGATGGAGCACTTCGAGGACTTCGAAGTTTCCGGCGAATCCAGAGGGCTCGCGACGCCTCCTATTGATCCAGCGCGAACCATCTGCCCGCCAGGAAAAACATGACAAAGCGAGAAATAGTAATCCATGCGCTCAACTTAAGTGTCACCTCCAGCCGCTTTTCGAGTGGCTCGGCCTACCTGAAAGGGCCTCTCAAATCTCACCCCCGCCCGCAGCTACGGGCCTTCGATCCGGGCAGATCGGCTACCGAAACGCCGTGGCCGCTATCTGTTCTAGCACTTTTAGATCTCCGTGGGCGCTGGACGTCTCGTGCGGGAATGGAACTACCAGATCAGTGGCGCCAGCTTCCCGGTATTGCGTCGCAAGGTCGACAAACACTTCCACTGATTCAAGGATCGATCGATCCTGGGTTAGGTGCACGAGCCTGCGGATGGTGAGTGGATCACGATTCTCGTTCTCGCAGATTCGCGAGAGTTGACTGATTTGTTCTCGCACCAGGTCTGGCGTCGCACTCGGTGCGATCAGACCGGGCTTGGGGGAGTGTCCGTTGGTCACCCAGATATCAGCGTGCCGAGCAGCAGTCCGCATGCCTCTCGGGCCGGTGGCTGCGACGGCGATCGGTACCCGAGTGCGAGTCCGACCATCCGGATCGATACAGGCTCCTTTCGCTCCATAGTATCGCCCCGAGTGGTCGGTGTTTTCCGTGCGGAGCAACTTGTCCGTCAGCTCGACGAACTCCTGGAACCTTGCGGAACGCTCGGCTGCCGACCATGGTTCCTTCCCCATCACCCTGGCATCGACACCGCTGGATCCGGCTCCCAGCCCCAGTATGAAACGCCCCTCCGACAGGTCATCCAGCGTCACGATCTCTTTCGCGAAAGGCACCGGATGGCGGAAATTGGGTGAGGACACCAGGGTTCCCAAGTGGATTCTCTCCGTTATCCCCGCAGCGGCCGCAAGTGTGGGCATTGCGGCATACCACGTGTTCCCAACGCGCTCACGCCAGGCCACATGGTCGTACGTCCATGCATGATCGAAGCCCATCTGGTCGGCCAGACGCCAAGCACGCTGAGCGGACTTCCAGTGCTCTGACGGGAGAATTCGTGCACCGACCTGCATATTACCTCCTATGATCGGGCTCGCGCAGGGAAGGGGCGTCCATCTGCTCGGGCAATTTACGCATGGTGCGAAGCGGAGACAGGAAGTTCGGGAGGATGCTCAATGTCATTCCCACAGCGCCGATCCACAGAGTGGCCGTTGCCCCGAATGCGGATCCCGAGACTCCGCCCAAGAATCCGCCGAGTGGAATACCACCCCAGGACACGAATCGGGCCGTTGCGCTCATGCGACCCAGGAGATGATCCGGCGTGAGGGCTTGCTGGAAGCTCGATTGAGCCACGACGCGGACGACTCCGCCCAGCGAGAGTGACGCGAGTCCGACCGCAGCCACGTACAGGCTCCAGCCCGGTTGCGCCAACGGCATCAAGGCTGTCAGAGGGCACGTGACGAGGGGGGCGAGCCAGATGACGGGGCCCTGACCGACCCGCGTGGAGATCCTGGTAGCCAGCAATGCGCCCAGCAGGGCGCCGCAGCCCATTCCCGACAGAACAAGGCCGATACCGAAGGAACCGAGGCTCATCTCTCTCTCCAGGAAGATGAGCAGCATGGCTTGGTACATGACCAGGAAGAGATTGAATATCCCGTCTCCTAGCATGATTGCGCGCAAGGCAGGATACTTGAGAACGAACTTGAGCCCTTCCTTGATTTCCCGGCCCAGTTGAGGGCGCTCACTCGGCTCCGACTTCTCTTCACGTTTACGGATGCTGATCGCGAGCAGACCCGACATGGCCATCCCGATCGAACTCACCAATAGTGTCGCAGGGGCTCCGACTGCTCCGACCATCGGGCCCGCGATCGACGGCCCGCTGATGCTGGTCACCGAACGTATCGCCGACAACCTTGAGTTTCCCTCGACAAGATGGTCGCGGCCCACCAGGTGTGGCAGATAGCTGACGTACGCTACATCGAAGAAAACAGTCAGAATCCCGTGAAGCAATGCGACCGCATAGAGCCACCAGATCGTCAGCAAGTCCGCCGACCACGCCACCGGTATCGTCAAAAGAGCCAGCGCCCTTGCCATATCGGTGCTGATCATCACTGACCGCTTCCGCATGCGGTCCACCCATGCCCCTGCTGGCAGGCCGACGAGGAGTGAACCTGCTGTGGTCATCGCGGTCAGCAACCCGACCTGGAACTCATCGGCATCCAAAGCCATGATCGCCACCAGGGGAAGGGCCAGAAAGAGGATTCGATCTCCCAGCTGACCGAGCGCAGTGGCGGCAAACAGGCGTCCGAAGTCCGGATCCCGAAGGAGTCCGAGGCGAGAGGATTTTGGCATTCAAGCACCTACTAGGGGGAGAATTGTAAGGGTCACGCCATAGCCTGGTGAACCAGCTGACTGTAAGCCTCTGTCACTGCGGTGGTCGTCTTGCCTACCCGGTACTCGTGCCCGTCGATCGCCCGTACGGGTTGGATCTCGTATGCCGTGCCAGTGAGGAAGCACTCATCGAATTCGCCAAGTTCCCGGGGGAGGACATGTCGTTCGACCACCTGGATTCCGAGGTCGGCTGCCAGGTCGAGCACCGTCCTGCGGGTGATGCCAGCAAGGAAGCAGTCTGCCACGGGCGTGTGCAGAGTCTCCCCGGCCACGAGAAAGAGGTTGGCCCCGGTGGCCTCCGCGACATAGCCGCGGTAGTCCAGCAGCAGGGCGTCGTCGAAGCCGGCTCGGTGGGCGGCATCGCGTGCAAGGGTGCAGATGTTGTACAAGGAGGCCGCTTTGGCCCGGACAGGAGCGGTTTCCGGCGAGGGGCGCCGCCAGCGCGAGGTGCCCAATCGGATGCCCCGCTCTTTGGCATCGGCCGAGAAGACGTGGGGCCACTCCCAGGTGGCGATGGCGACATGGACAGACGTGTCCCCACTGGACACGCTGATGTGCTCGCTGCCACGCCACGCCACCGGTCGGACATAGCCGTTGTCGATGCCGTGCCGACGGACCGCTTCGAGCGTCGCCTCGTTCAACTCCGCGACGCTAAAGGGAAGTTGGTAACCGAGTTCGCGTGCCGACTCGTGGAGCCGCCGGGTGTGCTCAGCCAACTTGAAGACGCGGCCGTCGTAGACGCGTTCGCCCTCGAAGACACTGCCGCCGTAGTGGAGACCGTGGGTCAGGACGTGCAGTCGGGCGTCCCGCCAGGGAACGAACCGACCGTCGAGCCATATGACCCCATCGCGGTCGTCGAGAGCCGAGATATTCACTGCACGCGTCACCGCAGAACTCCGACACTCTCCAGTCGACTGTCCACCGCGAGCACTTGGTGGATGGTGAAGACCATGGGCACCGGGCCGAAGTCCCGCAGGACTCGCAGTCCACGTTGTTCAGCTGCGACGACGGTCGTGACGCATCCCTCGCTGAGGCCGGCAGCGCAGTCGATAGCAGCCTGGGAATTGCTCAGCACCAGCCGCGGCTCGGCGCCCTCCGGGACCAGTCCGATCGGGGCGGGATGTGTGGAGACGATACGAGGAGCTGCCTGTCCCGTACTGGCCAGCACCATGTTGTGGGTCGGCATGACGAAGCTGTCGACCATGTGCAGACGGTGCAGGTTCTCGAATGTCAGCGTGTGCAGTGCGGGATATACCGCGCAGGCCACCAGCGCGTGTTCCCCGTCATCGGGCACCGCGTCGAGGGCAGTCTCGAGCGATGAGTGAAGTTCGACCTTCCCGTCAATGCCGCGTCTGTCCAGCCATTCATGCGCCGCGGATTCCAGGTTGGTCCCGTGCGGGCCGAGCGTGTGGACGTAGCGAATGCTTCCCATGGCTGCACCCGTAGGGTGACTGGGCTCGTTCATGTTCATTGCCTAGGCCTTTCAGAAGAGTGATCCAACTGGTGAGGTGTCACGAATCCAGCGAGCGGGTGATCCTTTTTTGCTCCGGACCATCCTTTTCGGGTTCCTCGGCCGTTTCCAGCCTCTTCGACGCAAGCGCGTGGACCGCTACCGTGCCGCAGGCCAGGCCCGCCAGGACTCCGGCTCGCCAGTGCGACCTCCTCCAGTTGTCCGGGCCCGTGCCGTCTTCGTCACCCGCCAGCAGATTCCGCCAGGCTGAGAGCAGGCGCACCGCGGTCACCTCCCCATCGCTGAGCCGCGTCCATGTGGTCCCGGTCGCCGAGCAGTTCCCAGCGCTGCAGGGTGAGGGGGACGTTTCCCTCGCGCCACAGACGGCCCAGGAAGGAATCGAGCCTGAAGGCCTCGCCCTGGCGCTGTGCGGCGTCAGCGAGGAGACCATGGATCTGGATCTTTCCGGATAGGTAGCTCAGCCCCTGTCCCGGATGCCCGGCGAAGAAAGCTGCTTCCTCCCACGCCGTGGCGTGGTCCAGGGGAACCTGCTCGGCGAGCCTGGCAGCGGCCTGTTCCAGGGTGAGTTCGCCGATCGCCAGGGAGATGTCGACCTCCACCCGCAGAGCACGCAGGCGCATCGCGTTCACCACGAACAGGGTGCTCGCCGGGACGTTTTCGAACAGTCCCGCCTGCAGGGCGAGTTCCTCGGCATGGAAGGCGATGCCCTCGTTGACTGTCGAGTCGTAGTAGTGGCGCCGCACTGGATCGGGGTGACGCCAGGAGAGCGCCGACTGCCAGGCGTGGACGCCCTCGTGGACGACGCCCACGCGCGGATCGAAGGCCTCGACCCGCTGGAAGTAGGGCAGGTCCCTTCGGGGTGGACGCACGTACCGCAGGGCATCGTCGCCGGGGCGCTGTGCCGAGGCGATGTAGTGCGGGACGCCGAGCCACGTCAGCGGTTCCAGGTACGCCGGCATGGGAGCGTTGCGGTAGTGGCGCAGGTCGTCGGGCAGGTCAATGATGCCTTCGCGGCGCAGGAAGGCCCGGATGTCCTGCTCGTCGGTGCGCTGTTGCTCGACCTGCCGCGCGGTGTCGGCGAGGAGCGCCGGCTCGACCAGGTCCCGGTGGCGGCGGCGTAGCACGAGCTCGGCCGCGGCGGTGCGAGTGTACTCCTGGCGGCTCATGTCCAGCAGTTGCCGCATCGAGTATGGCAGTAAGGCCACATGGTGCAGGAAGTAGCGGAAGGCTTCCGGGCCGATGCTGATGGGGGCGTCGAAGGTGGGCAGATGCTCCCGCAGCCATTCCCGGTAGTCCACGAGTGCGCGCTGCGCGGCGCCAGTGGCGGCGGCGAGCCCTTCCGCCTGCGCGGAGGCCAGGAGCGGGTTCAGCGCCGTCATGGCCGTCCCCAGTGCCTCGTCGGCGGTGTCGAGCAGGTGCAGCGCGTACTGGGCGAAGGGTCCCGCCGCATGCCCGATGAGGTTTTGTTTCGCCTGTTCCAGGATGTTCGGCACGTGGCCGAGGAGAGTCACGACCTCCTGGTCGCGCGTGCCGGGCCACGGCCTTGGCTGGAGCAGCAGGTTGTAGAGGGGCACCAGAGCCTGGTCGACGTAGAAGCAGGGGTTTCGGCGCCAGTCGCGCAGCAGGTCCAGCTCCCAGTGCACTCGGGCGAGAGCGGAACCTAGCAGGGCGGCGTCGACCTGGTCGGCGACCGGTTCCGCCGAAACCTTCAGGTCGCCATGGCGGCGTGTGAACCCGGCCAGGGCACGCCGCCGTTGAGAGATCGCGTCGGGCGACCAGTCGGGCAGCCAGCCTGCCGGTCGCTCGACCCGGGTGACATCGTCGTAGGAGTCGGGCTGGGCGGCGATACGCCATTCCCAGAACTCCTCGGTCACGCGGTCGAGTTCCGCTCTGCCGCCGCTCATCGTCCTCTCCTCGCTTTCGATCTGTCGGGCACCCGGGGAAGTCGGGCCCTCATGCGGTCAACGAGACGTTGTAACCGCGCATCCAGCGATCCACCTCGATCAGGGGCAGGAGCAGGTGCAGGTTGTCCGCCATCGTCATCATCTGGCCCTGCCCGGAGGCGAGTTCACGGATCTTGGGCACGTCGAGTAGCCCGGCCAGCGGCGAGTCGCCGTCGTCCAGTACGGCGTCCAGCGCGGCGCGGACCGCCTTGGCGTGGGCCGGCGAGAAGGTGGCGGGGTAGGCGCTCTTGCGGCGTTCGAGCACCTCGGCCGGGAGCAGGTCGGCGACAGCGGCACGCAGCAGGCTCTTCTCGCGGCCGTCGGCGACCTTCATCTTCCACGGCACGTTCCACACGTACTCGAGGAGCGTGTGGTCGCAGAACGGCACCCGCACCTCCAGGCCCACGGCCATGCTCATCCGGTCTTTGCGGTCCAGGAGATAAACGAGCGGCCCCTGCAGGCTCAGGTAGAGCACCTCGCGCATCCGGGCCTGAAGGCCTGACTCGCCCGTCAGTCGCGGGACACGGGCGCGGAGCGTGGCGTAGCGGTCGCGTTCGTCGTCGTCCGGGCGGATCCGGGCCCGGACGTCGGGTGCCAGGCAGTCGGTGAGCCGCGGGCTGTTGCCGAGCCAGGGGAAGGTGTCACCCCAAACGGTGTCCTGATCGAAGAACCAGGGGTACCCGCCGAACACCTCGTCGGCCGCCTCCCCGGACAGGGCGACCGTGGACCGCTCCCGGATCGCCCGGAAGAGCAGGTACATGGAGGAGTCGAACTGGCCGAGACTGGGCGTGTCCCGGGCGAGCAGCGTCTCCGGTACGACCCCAGGCAGCGCCTCCGGGTCGAGCATCAGTGAGGTGTGCTCGACGCCCAGGTGCGCGGCGGCCGCCAAGGCGAACGGGGTGTCGCGTTCGGGGCGCAGGGCAGTGGCGCGGAAGTCGTCGTCGGCGCCCTGGAAGTCCACGGAGAAGGAGCGCAGCCCCGGCGGCTGGTGTGCGGCGGCCATCGCGGTGATTGCCGACGAGTCCAAGCCGCCCGACAGCAGCGTGCACAGCGGCACGTCCGCTATCAGCTGGTGGATGACGACGTGCTCCAGGATCTCGCGGACCCGGGTCGCGGTGGTCGCGGTGTCGTCGTGATGCTCCCGGCTCACCAGCCGCCAGTAGGGCGTCTCGTGGGCGCCCGCCCGGTCGAAGCGCACCATGTAGCCCGGCTGCACCTGACGCAGATCCGTGAAGGGCGTCTCCCACGGCATGGACAGGCGGGGGTTGAACAGGATGGGGAGCTTGTCCTCGCTGGTGCGGGCCGTGAACAGCGGGTTGGCCAGGACCGCCTTGGGCTCGGAGCCGAACAGCAGGCCCCCGTCGTAGACGTGGTAGTACAGGGGCTTCACGCCGAGCCGGTCGCGCACCAGGAGCAGTTCCTCGCGGCCAGCGTCCCAGATCGCGAAGGCGAACATCCCCGTCAGGTGATCGACGAAGGCCGCGCCCCACTCCAGATAGGCGTGCAGCAGGACCTCGGTGTCGGACACCGTCTCGAACCGGTGCCCGCGTGCCGTCAACTGGGCCCGCAGCGCACGGAAGTTGTACACCTCACCGCTGTACGTCAGCACCACCGGCGCCCCGGTCGCACGCGGGTGGACCACCATGGGCTGCTTGCCGCCCTCCAGGTCGACGATGGCAAGACGTCGGTGACCGAGGGCGACGTGCGGGGCGAGCCACACCCCGTCCGAGTCCGGGCCCCGCCGGTGCAGGGAACCGGTCATCGCCTCCACGGTCTGCCGTTCCAGGGTGAGGTCCCGGGAGAAGTCTATCCAGCCGGCAATGCCGCACATCATGCGCTCCTGGTGCAATCGTCAGGGAAGGTTCGGGTGGACGGCGGGCGGCTGCCGCGCGGTGTCCGGGAGGCCGGCGAGGAAGTCGTCGAAATGGACGAGGCGCTGCCCCCGTACCCCGGGACAGTTCCAGCGCAGGTCGAGCCGGGGCGGACGGTCCTCGTCGTGGAAGTAGACCGCCTCGAAGCCCTGCTCCTGCCCGAACGCGAGGACGGGGTTGGCGGCCAGGAAGTCGCGGACCGACGGGCTGTCCCGGCGGACCCGCAGCATGAGCCGCTTGCCCGTGAAGTGGTTGCCGGGCAGGGCCACTTCAGGGTGCATCTTCCGTTTGAACTGGAAGATCCCCTTGCTCAGGAACGGCTCGCACCCCGACAGGTCCACCCGGGTGAGGCCGTGCTCGGCCGCCCATTGCAGGATCAGCACATACATCGCCAAGTAGGTCCCGGAGGCGTACGCCTCATCATCGCCCCGGGCCACGCCGGCCAGGCGGACGACCAGCGTCCGCCCTTCGAGCCGGCACAGCATCCCCGCCACCCGGCGGCCCGACTCGCACAGGAAGAACAGCACCCCGCGCCGGAAGAGACACACCAGCGCACTGTCCCGGTCCTCCGAACGGGCGGCATCACCATGCCTGTTCACCATGGTCGGCCGGTGCATGCCGTCGTAGAAGAACGCGAAGTCGTCCCCGCCGGCGGCCACTTCGAGCGTACGGTGGTGAGAGCGCAGTTCGCGCGCATGCTGCTGCCGTGCCTTGCGGGAGAGCCTGCCGAGCACGTCCTGCGGGTCGGGTCCGACCGGCACGGCCAGAGTGACCCGGAACGGCAGCAGCAGGCTGTGCCGCGGCAGCCGGGCCGGGACGCGGTCGCGCAGCATCCCGACCGCGAGGATGTCGGCACCCGGGGCAACCCGGCCGTGCATCAGATCGGCCCACGTCGTGCCCCGCCGGGTGCGCTGCGACGCCGTACCGCGCCGCTGCTCCAGGAAAGGCAGTACGTGCGTCAGGCCCTGGGACAGACCGCCGTACGCCAGCACCGGGCCGGCGCCGTCCGGCCGGGACAGCGTGACCCGGGGCCGCGCGGCGAGAGCGGCATCGGCCAGGGTGTGCGCCCGGACGACGCGAGGGTCGGCGCTGTTGTTCCAGACGTACCGCCAGGTCGGTGGGATCACCCCGCATCCACCGTGTCCCCGGCGGTCAGACCGGAGCCGGCGGGAGCGGACGCGAGGGCGGCGTCGCGGCCCACGACACAGTTCTCCTCGTCCACGAACACCACGCTGGGCACGAGCTTGGCCGCCTCCTCGTCGGGCACCGTCGCGTAGGCTATGACGATGACGAGGTCACCGTTCTGGACGAGGCGGGCCGCCGCACCGTTGACGCCGATGACGCCACTGCCGCGCGGCCCCTCGATCACATACGTCTCGAGCCGGTTGCCGTTGTTGATGTCCACCAGGTGGACCAGCTCGCCGGGGAGCAGATCGGCGGCGTCCATCAGATCGGCGTCGATGGTGAGTGAGCCGACGTAGTTCAGATCGCACTGGGTGACCGTGGCGCGGTGGATCTTGGATTTCAGCATTGTACGGAACATGGATGTTCCCTCTCGGGCCGGTAGGCCGGTCGGGCCTGGGCTAGGCGTGGGCGGCCGCGAGCACGACCTTGGCGAGGTCGTCCGCGGTGGCAACGCGCGTGAGGTGTTCGTCCCGCAGCGGGGCGAGCAGTTCGTCGCTGTAGTAGCCGGAGGCGTGCACCACCACGTCGGTGTCTGCCGTGATCAGGCCGCGTTCGCGGGCCACGAGCACACCGGTGATTGCCTTGACCAGGGACCACTCGCGGATCAGGGCTGGGTCGGCGGCGAGCGTGATGCCGGCGTCGGCGGCGAGCGAGCGCACCTCCTCGAACTTGTCGAGGCACTCCCGGCGGGACACCACGACACCACCGCCTCCGTGCCGGGCGACGATCTCGTTGACCTGTGTCCGTGTCGGCGGTTCCTTGGTGTAGAAGGTGGCGTCGATCACCTCCTGCGGGTGGTCCGTGACCGCGGGGAACTCGGCCGCTGTGGACTGCCGCCAGAGCCCGGACTCCTCGTCGTGGGTGTACTCGGGAACCTTCATGCCGAGCAGGCTGGTCACCATGTCGGCCGTGGCGAGCTGCTGGACCAGGAAGAACCCGGGGTGCCGGGCGGGCGTCGGCAGGCCGGTCGCACCGTCGCCGAGCAGCTGGTGCCCGAGGTGGTAGCCGAGCAGGCCGAAGGCGCTGGAGACGGCGTGGGCGTGGAGGCGTGGCGCGGACCGCTCGGTGACGGGCAGCAGTTCGGCCTCCACGAAGGCGCGCGCCGCGTCCGCGATGCGGTAGTTGTCGAGGTCGAGGGTGTACCAGATCCGGAAGCCAGTGGTGTCGAAGACCTCCGCGGCGGACCGTTCGACGATCTCGCTGCTGAGCAGCTTCACATCGCCCGGCCGCTCGACATCGGCGACCACCACGGGATTCGCCGTCCGCAGCGACGGCTCGGCGGTCAGTGGGCAGTCGCGCAGCTTGGACCGCGACGCCTCGGGGGCGAGGATGACGATCCGCAGCTCGTCGGGAGTGGCCAGGCCGGTCTCGTAGGCGCGGGCCACCGCGTCGCGCAGCGCCGTCCCCTTGTTGCCGGAGGTCGGCGTGACCAGCAGCACCCGCTCGCCGGTGCGGCGGATGTGCGCGGCGGCGCGGGCGATCATCAGCAGCGACGCGACCGTCTTCGTCGTCCGCGCACCCGGATTGCGCATCAGGTCCAGCAGGTACAGCTGCGGCCGGACCTGGGTCAGGCCGACATCCGTGACCTCGGTGAACCTGGTGAACGCGGCTGATTTCGCGTCCATCTCCAGAGGGATCAGCGGTGGCGCGGTACGCACGGCAGCGGTCTTGCGCGCGGCCGCCTGGATCTGCTGGAAGTACCGGTCGAGTACGTTGCGCACGACCTGGCCGGTGACGGCCGCCTGGCCCACAGCGGGCATGAGGGATCCACTCCTTCGGGAAGCTGTTGGATTCGCGACGATGACGTCGTTCATGTCGTCGATGGGCACAGAGCCCTGCCGGACGGGGCGGCTCAGTGCCCGGCGCGGCCCGGCCCGGCCGGAGAGTGCAGCCAGCCGTCCGGATCCGGGGCCAGCCCGTGGTGCAGATCGGTCAGCGCCCTGCGCAGCGCCAGCGTGACCGGGCCCGGCTTGCCCTCCCCGATGGTCCAGGTGCTGCCGCGGTCCACGACGGTGCTGATCGGGGTGACCACGGCGGCCGTTCCGCAGGCGAACGCCTCGGACATCAGGCCCGCGTCGCACTCGGTACGCCACTGGTCCAGGGCGATGCGTTCCTCCACCGCGTCGTAGCCGAGGCGTTCGGCCAGGGTGAGGATCGTGGTGCGCGTGACGCCGGGCAGCAGGGTGCCGGTCAGCTTCGGAGTGACCACCTGAGCCTGCGCTCCCTGGCCACGGACCAGGAAGAGGTTCATCCCTCCCATCTCCTCCAGATAGCGCCGCTCGGCGGCGTCCAGCCAGAGGACCTGCTGGCAGCCCGCGGCTTCCGCCTGACGCTGGGCCAGGAAGGAGGGGGCGTAGTTGGCGGCCACCTTGACGTCACCGGTGCCGCCGGGGAAGGCGCGGCTGTACTCATGGCTCGCGAAGACCGAGACCGACTCGACGTCGTCACCGAAGAAACCGCCGGCGACAAAGGCCATGACCAGGAACCGGTACGTCCTCGACGGTCGCAGCATGAGCGACGTGTCGGTCCCGAACATGATCGGCCGTACGTAGATGCTGTGGGCGGGATCGTCGGACAGGCTGCCCTCGTCCGCGTTGATCAGCTGATCGATGGCCGCCACGAAGGTCTCGACGGGCAGCTCGGGCATGGCGAGCCGCTGGCAGGAACGCTGGAAGCGCGCGGCGTGGTCGTACGGACGCCAGACACCCATCGAACCGTCGGCGCGCCGGTGGGCCTTCAGCCCCTCGTAGGCGACCTGACCGTAGTGCAGGCCGATCATCCCGGGGTGAACGGACAGGTTCTCCAGCGGAGTCATCCTGCCCTCGGACCAGCCTTCGCCCTCGGTCCACTCCATGCTGATCATGTGCTCGGTGAACGACTCGCCATGGCCAGGGTGCCGCACCACACGGCTGGGTGAGGCGGTGCTCGGTTCGGATATGGCGGACATGTGGGCGGCTCCTTCGGAAGGGTGGTCTCAGACGAGAGGGGCGAAGAAATAGGTGTCGCGGCTGGAGAAGAGGCCGTCGGGACGCACGGTGAAGCTGTCGGCGAAGCGCAGGTGCACCGGGGTGCCGTCGTGCAGCTCGCCCTGGAACTTGCCGAACACACCGACGGTGTGACCGTCCGTGAGCAGCGTGGTCAGAGCGTGCCGGCCGGCGCGGATAGTCCGGTCCCGGCCGTAGAAGCCGCGCAGGCCCTCGGGTCCGACCATGAGGTCGTAGCCCGGCCGCCGGTATGCGCCGTCGGGGGCGAACAGAGCGGCCAGGCCGTGCACGTCTCCGCTGTCGACCAGGTCGTAGAAGCGGCGAACCGTGCGGATCGCGAGCTGTTGGTCGGGAGCGGTGGTCACTGTCGTCGTACCTCCTCGATGTGGACGGGTGGTCATGAGTTGCCTCGGCGGCGGGCGGTCAGCACGGGTCCGGCGGTGCGGGCCGGTGCGAGCCGGCCGACGAGGACGGCGACCGTGGGCGCTTCGAAGACCGACTTGATGGACAGCTCCGCCCCGAGAGCCGAGCGGACTCGGTTGATCAGCTTGGTGACGTGCAAAGAGTGACCGCCCAGCTCGAAGAAGCTGTCGTCGATGCCGACCCGGTCGATTCCGAGAACCTCGGCGAACAGGTCGCACAGCACGGCTTCCTGCTCGGTGCGCGGTTCACGGCCGTCTCCGCGCGGAGCGAGGACGGGGACCGGCAGGGCGCGGCGATCGAGCTTGCCGGTCGCCGTCATGGGGAGCGCGTCCACCGGGACCACCGCGGACGGCACCAGGTGGTGGGGCAACCGTTCGGCCAGGAACGCACGGACCGCCGCGGGATCCACACCGCTGCCGTCCCGGGCCACGACGTACGCCACCAGACGCTTGTCGCCGGGCACGTCCTCCCGCACGACGACCGCGGTACGCACCAGCCCCGGGTAGTCGGCCAGCGCCGACTGCACCTCACCGGGTTCGACCCGGAAGCCGCGGATCTTCACCTGGTCGTCGGCACGTCCCAGGTACTCCATGACTCCGTCGGCCCGCCAGCGCACCAGATCGCCGGTGCGGTACATGCGTTCGCCGGGCGGGCCGAAGGGGCAGGCGACGAACCGCTCGGCTGTCAGGTCCGGCCGGCCGAGATACCCGTGGGCGAGCCCCACCCCGGACATGTAGAGCTCACCCACGGTCCCCGGAGCCGCCAGGGCGAGGCTGTCGTCCAGCACGTACAGGCGCTTGCCGTGCAGGGCCCGCCCGACCGGGATGGAGGCTCTGGCACCGTCCCCGGCGGTGATCCGGTGGGCCAGGGTGAAGATCGTCGACTCGACCGGCGAGTAGCCGTTGATCAGCCTGATCTGCGGGAACTCCCGCAACAGCCGCATCACATGGTGCACCGACGCGGCCTCCCCGCCGGTCATCACCTGCTGCAGGCCGGTGAAGGTCGCCGGGTGCTCGTCCAGCAGGAAGTTCAGCAGGCTCGCCGACACATGCAGCGTGGTGATGCCGTGCTCCCGGACAAGGGAGGCGATGACCGCCGGTTCGGGGCGCCGCCCCGGCTGGAGCACACACACGCCGCCAGAGAACAGGGCACCGAACAGTTCGAGCGCGAAGGCGTCCCAGGACACGGGCGAGCACTGAAGCCACACCTGGGAGGGCTCCATCGCCGCGAAGTCCTGGCCCAGCATCGTGCCGACGATCGCGCGGTGCGGAGTCACCACGCCCTTGGGCGCGCCCGTCGAGCCCGACGTGAACATCACACAGGCGGCGTCCTGCGGGTCGGCACGGTGCCCGAGCCCCTGGGCCAGCTGCCGGGCGATCGCCTCCGCGTCGGCGTCGACACGCACGAGCAGATCGGGACGCACGGGCAGCCGCCCGGCGAGCTCCGTCCCGGTCACCACGGCCCGGGCAGAGGCGTGGGCGAGCAGCGCCTCCACACGAGCGACCGGCAGGTCGGGGTCGAGCATCGTGTACGTTCCTCCCGCCTTGAGCACGGCCAGCACAGCGACCACCAGCTCGATTCCGCGCTCCAGATACACCCCGACGACATCGCCGCGCCGCAGCCCGGCGGCGACGAGGTGGTGGGCCAGCCGATCGGCCCGCACATCCAGCTCGCGATACGACAGCCGCTCCCGCTCGAAGATCAGGGCGTCGGCGTCCGGCCGCTCCGCCGCCCGCTGCTCGAACAGCTCATGCACCAGACGGTCTGCCGGCTGCCGTGCCGGTGAGCCGTTCCAGTCGACCAGCAGCGTCCGGTGCTCGGCGTCCGACAGCACCTCCAATCGGCTCAACGGCCGCTCCGTGTCAGCGAGTGCCGCCTCCAGGAAGCGAACCAGACGATCCGTCAGGGCGACGATCGACGATCGGTCGAACAACTCGGCGGAGTACCTCACCGAGATATCTATGCCGGCCGCGGACCCGTCCGAGTGGTGTCCCTCGGAGAGCTCCATGACGAGATCGATGGCGGTGAGGTTCAGGTCGAGCACCCGCGCCTCGGCTGCCAGGCCGGCGAACTCGGCCTGCGCTGTGGTGAGTTCGCCGGGGGCCAGCAGCACCTGGAAGAACGGGTGGCGGGACGGGGGACGAGCGGGTGCCAGTTCCTCCACCAGACGCTCGAAGGGCACGTCCTGGTGGGCCTCGGCCTCGACGGCGGTCTTGCGGACCCGCGCGACGAGTTCACGGAACGAGGGGTCACCGGACACATCGGTGCGCAGCACCAGGGTGTTGACCGCGCCGGCCATGTCTCGTCCGGGAGCGGGGGTGCCCAGGGGAATGTCTGTGCCCACGCCCAGCCGGGACAGCAGGCCCGCCATGGCTGCCTGGAGCACCAAGAACACCGGCACCTGATGCTCCTGCGCGAAAGCGATGAGCCGTTCGTGCGGTCCGGCCCCGATCCGTCCCGCATGAACCGCGGCGCGCAAGGACGGCGAGGCAGGGCGGGGCCGGTCGGTGGGCAGGGCCAGCTCTTCGGGGAGATCGGCCAGGACACGGCGCCAGTGCGCGAGTTGCCGCGACAGCTCGCTCCGCCCGTCGGGCACCGGTGCCTCACCACAGAGGCGCACGTCAGGCGTGCCGCCCTGGCACCGCGCGGTGTAGGCCGCGGCCAGATCGCCGAGCACCTGATCGAGCGACCCGTACGCACCGGCCGGGTGCCGTGTCACCAGCAGCACCACATGGTCCTCGGCGCTCACCGAGAACAGCTGAGCGTGCACGGACGCCTCGCCCGCTCGCACGCAATCGCGCACGGCCGCTGCCAGAGTGTTGTGAAGGTCCTCCTCGGAGCAGTGGTGCACCGCCCGGGGGAGTCGTGTCTCCGGTACGAGGTCAGTCACCGCGTCCCGCAGGGCGTCCACGTTCAACGGTCCCCGCAGCCTGATGCTCAACGGGACGGTGCTCTGCGGGCGGGGACCCTCCGGTAGGTCGTGAAGCCAGAGCCGGGCCTGATCGAAAGTTGGTGGAGTCATCGAAGATTTCCCAAGGGGCAGCCGGTCAACTGGTCGCGGGAGCCGCCGCCGAAGGCGGGCACAGGCCATAGATCCTCGGGCCCCAGGGAAGCGGGGGCGTACTTGCCCAGCGCGCTGATCAGCAGCCGCAGTTCGAAGGCCAGACAGGACACCAGGCGGGTCAGTCCCGCCGCCGGATCCTCATCTACGGCGATGAGCGCCGCGCGCCCGAGTCCGACGGCGGTGGCACCCAGAGCCAGGCACTTGACGGCTCGGCTGCCCTCCCACATTCGGCCGGAGGCGAGCAGGCACGCATCACGGTTCCCGATCCGGGCCAGGCCTTCGCCCAGCGGCAGTCCGACCTGGCCGATCGTGGCGAGGGGGGCCCAGCCGGTGCCGCCCTCCGCCCCGTCGAGGACGACGGCGTCGGCGCCGGCTTCCCACGCGGTGGCCGCGGCGTGCGCGATGTCCCGCCCGGGATGCAGCTTCACCCATACCTTCACCCGGGGGAAGTTGTTGCGCATCAGCCGGATCTGCTGGCGCAGGATCTCCTCCGTGAAGGTCCCCGCGCTGCCCGACCGCAGGACCTCATCGGCGTCCCGGCCGAAGATCTCGTCCATCGCGAACTGCTTGTCCACCTGCGCGGCGGCCGAGCGGTTCAGCAAGGTCATCCCTCCGAGGCCGGGCTTGGCCCCCTGACCGACCTTGAGCTCGAACGCCAGCCGCCCGCTGTCCAGCAACGGCCTGGCGGACGGGTCGCTGTAGACGAGGTTCCACACCTCGGCATCGGCGTCCTCGGTGCTCTGCTGGATCACCAGCCCGCCGTAGCCGTCCGGCAGTTCCTCCTGGTAGGCGGCGAGCCGGACGAGGACACTGCGACGGGTCTGCTCACCGGCCCTGCCGTAGCCCGTCATGGGCACGATGTTTTCGCCGATGGCCATCGGGATTCCCAGACGACCGGCCTGCCGGCCGGCATTCAGCACCTGCTCCGTGCCGGCGGCCCTCGTCGATCCGAAGGCGGACACGTAGAGCGGCAGAGTGGAGCGCAGGCCACCGAGCACCGTGTCCAGGACCACGTCGCTGTGCAGGGGTTCCCGGCCGAGTTCGAGCAGCTTCTCCAGGCGCTGCGGCATGAACACGGGCGGGGTCAGCCGCATGCCGTCCAGGGGATCGCCGGTGCCGGCGGGCGCCGGGGCCGAGCCGAAGAGGCGTTGTCCGTAGTCCCGCCGGTCGGGGAAGGCCGCCGCCATGCCCTCGCGAGCGCGTCTTCGGACCGCTTCCTCGTCGAAGCCGTGGGTGTGCAGATCGGTCACGGCGACACCACTCCCGGCAGCTTCGGGAACGCGGACGCTTGCCAGACACTGTCGAGGCCGGCGATGTAGCGGGTGAACCGCTCCAGGCCGATCCCGAAACCGGCGCTGGCGGGAATGCCGTCGCGCAACAGGTCCAGATACCAGCCGTACTTGGCCGGGTTCTCGCCGGTCTCTCGGATGCGGCTGACGATGCGCGTGTAGTCGTACTCCCGCTCACTGCCGCTGCACAGCTCGCCGTAGCCTTCCGGGGCCAGCAGGTCGAAGTTGCGCAGCACACCCGGTTCGGTCTGGCTCTCACGGTCGTAGAAGCCGCGTGACCCCTTCGGGTAGTCGGTGACGAACACCGGCCGGCCCAGGTGGCGGGACAGCAGCGCCTCACCCGACCATTCGATCTCGGTGTCCGTGTTCTGCGCATGGCCCAGTTCCCGGAGCTGCTCCAGGGCCTGAGTGTGTGTCATGGACGGAAACGCCTGTGTGACCAGCGATTCGAAGGCCGAGGGATCACGTCCCAGGGTCTCCAGCTCCGCCGGCAGATCGGCGATCACCCGCCGCACGATCTGCCGGACCAACTGCTCCAGAACACCGGTGATGTCCTCGCGGGAGGCACCGGCCATCTCGACGTCGATCTGATGGAACTCGGCGAGGTGCCGGCTGGTGTTGGTGGTCTCCAGCGGCTCCAGGCGAACATTGGGCGCGATGTAGAAGATCTTGTCGTACGTCAGCAGCGAGGCCTGCTTGTAGAGAATGGCACTGGTCATCAGCTTGTACCGGTGGCCGTAGAAATCCACGTCCACCTGCTTCGAGCCACGGGTCCCCGGGTCGGTCACCGGGCCGATGATCGGCGGCAGCATCTCCACGAACCCGGCCCCGGTGAGGTGCTCACGGGCCACGGCCAGCATGTGCCGCTGGACGGCCAGCACAGCCCTGGTGATGTCCGAGGTGAGGTGCTGCCGGAGCGGACCGGGGGACGGCAGCGGCTGCTCTAGCAGCGCGGACTCCGGAACATGCGTCATGAGACGGATTCCTTCTCGTGTCGGGTTCGAGTGACTCGGGAGATCGTCGCGCCGGCCAGAGCGAGCTGGTCGTAGGTGCGCTCGGCGAAGGAGAGGGAGCCAAGCAGGTCGGCGGACGAGAGCCGGACTCGGCCGTGGACCGTTCTGCGCACCGGCATCGAGCCGACGTCGCACCAGTGCAGCCGTCCTTCGCCGTCCAGGTAGCTCCGCGTGCGCCCGACGTTGTCCGGATGCAGGCAGTACGGAACGTCCAGCAAGCCCGTCGCGAACGCCTGGACCAGCGCCCTGCCGACGGAGGGGGCGAGAGCAAGAACGGCATCGATGATCGTCCGCGCCTCGTCGAGGATGCCGGTGTTCTCACTATCGGCCGCTGTGCGCCCGGCCGGTTCACGTGCGGCGGCTCGCGCGGCGAGCTCCAGGGCCGCGACGTTCTCCGCGATGTTCGGGATCCGGTACGCCTCGGCGGCGGTCTTGACGATGAGCCGGGCCGCACCGGTCCGCACCGCCAGCCGAGCGGCGTCCTCCAGGAGCAGCGCGGCCCCGGCGGACGTACGCGGAAACACCCCCATGTACGCGTAGAGAACGATGTGCCAGTCCATACCGCCCAGCAGTTCCCCGGCGATGGTGGCGAGCGCGGCGATCGCCTCTTCGTCCTGCGTGGCATTCGTCTGCTGCGCATAGCTGAGCGAGACGCTGCACAGCCCGTGCTGCTTGAAGAAGAGCGCCTCCAGCACCGACAGAGCGACCAGCAGACCGGGCGGGCACAACTGGCCCATCATGCAGCCGCCGAACGTCTCCAAGTGCGGCTCGGCGCCCGTCTGCTGTAGCCGCGCGAACATCTCACAGCAGCGAGCCCAGTCCGCGACGGACTGCTCCAACGGGTTGCGGCTGTACGGCAGACAGTAGGACACCGGGCCGCCCTCGGTGGCGGCTAGTCCCGCAGCCGTCAAGGCCTCGAAGATCGCGTAGGGAGAAGGCGAACCGTGCCGGACCTGGACCGGGAAGTCCGGGCCGGCGATCCCTTCGATGACGTCGAGCGTGGTCGCGGTGCCGTGGGCCACGATGGGGTAGCCGTTGAGCGCCACGCCCTCGGCCAGCGAGCGACGAGCGAACTCGTGGGAGTCCAGGCGGGTATAGCTGTCCAGCGTGATCGTGCCCACCGTGACCGCGTCGGCCTGCCGGGTGGCCAGCAGCCCGGACCGCATCAGCTGCGGGTCACTCATTCCCATCCGCGGCTGGACCACCAGATGACCGGCGTGCTGAGCGGCGCCGACGAAGGCCCCGAAGGACCTGACCGACGGCCCGGTGCCGGGCCGGCTGCCGAGGTGCCGCACGGGCCGTGCGTGATCGCCCCCGCTCATCGCGTCACCCCGGACGGCAGCGACTGGACGAAGTCACGGAAGCTGACGATCCCGGCACTCTCCTCGAAGACCGCGTCGAAACCGGCCTCGATCAACTCCCGGGAGCCGCGCCCTTGTTCTCCGCCAGCGATGCCGAGCTTGCCTCCGATGACGAGGGGTGTGGCGTGCAGTTCGGGGCAGTCGCGCAGCAGCCTCACCACGCGCTTGCCGTCGACGAAGCCGTGCCCGTTGACTGTGGAGACCACGATCAGATCGGGACGCCGGGCACGACATTCGTCGACCACCAGCTGGTCGGGCACACAGGCGCCGAGGTTGGTCACCCGGTGCCCCAGCTCTTCGAGGAGGAGCTGTAGGTAGACCAGATTCCACGTGTGAGCGTCCGAAGCCACGCTGGTAACCACGACGTCCAGGCCCGCGATGTCGGGTGGATGCGCGTAGAACTGCAATTCCACAGTCGTTTCCCGTCGAACGGCTTGACCTGAACTAATTGCTTGCGCCGACCAACGCGGCGACATTGCCCGGTGCCTGTACACCTTCGAGAAGGTGCTGATGGGCCTGGCCGATCTGGTCGAAGGTGTAGGTGTGGCCGAGATGGGGAGGCAGAAGACCCATGTCGACCAGACGTGTTACGGCCTGGCACTCTCGCGGATTGGCGAAATGAGACCCCTGGAGCCGCTTCTGTCGCATCCAGAGATATCTGAGGTCAACGTCGACATCGAAGCCGGACGTGGCACCGCAAATCACGATCATCCCACCCGGGGCGCACACGAAAACTGACGTCGGTATGGTGTCGCTGCCAGGATGTTCGAACACTATCTTGGGAGACGCCTTTTCGCCAAGGATATTCCAGATCTCCCGCCCGAAGGCCCGGAGATCGGCGGCCCATCGTTTGTGTTCCTCGGTACCGGCTGGCGGGACGCGTCCCCAATGGTGGTATTCGGTGCGGTCGATGACTCCCGCGGCGCCCAACTCCAGGCAGTACTCGGCCTTCTCCGGAGACGACACCACGGCAATGGGCTTTCCTCCCATCTGGAGCGTCAGGGAGATGGCCATCGAGCCGAGCCCGCCGGACCCGCCCCAGATGAGGACTGCGTCCCCGGGCTGCACCGTGTTGGGCGGCCAGCCGTTGAGCTGCCGGTACGCCGTAGCACCGGTGAGCAGGTACCCCGCCGCCTCCGCCCAGTCGAGCCGCGCGGGCTTGTGCAGACACTGGAACTCGGCCACCAGCGTGAACTGGGCGAACGACCCCCAGTTCAGTTCGTACCCCCACACCTGCTGCGACGCCGCGAGCATGGGATCGACGCCCAGCCGGACGTCGGGGTCGTCCTCTTCCCACCGGCAGCCGGAGAGTACGACCTCGTCGCCCACCTTGACTCGTCGTACTCCGGCTCCGACCTTCCAGACGATGCCGGAACCCTCCGAACCGCCGATGTGAAACGGCTCATTGCTCCCTTGCTTCTGCCGCATCGCGACGACATCGACGGGCTTGCCCTTGGCGGCCCAGACATTGTTGTAGTTGATTCCGGCGGCCATGACCGCGACCAGAACGAATCCCGGCGGAACCTCGGGGGTGTCGACGACTTCTGTCCGGAATGCCGTTTCCGGATCGCCGTACCGCTCGGGACGAATCACCGACGCGTACATGGAGCGGGGGACGGTCCCGAGTGGGGGAAGATCTCCCACTTCGTACAGAGTGCTGGTGCTCGAGGAGTCCAACGCAATCTCCCGTTTTAGAATGATGAAGGTTCGGACGACAGGCCGCTAATCCCGGAGCTTCGCCATGTGCCGCACGATGTCGTCGGTAATCAGGCCAATGCTCGGGAGCCGCATGATCGAGTAGTGATCTCCCGCCAGGTCCGACACTTCGATCGTGTTGACGAAGGGGCTCCAGACGGCTTCCAGGGAATCCATCCACTGGTTGTCGAGGGCGGTGTACAACCGAAGGTCGCAATGGACGGGGCGTGGCACGAACGAGGCCATCGCATGGAGCTGGAATTTCCTGATCCTGAGGTGGGATTCCACCGCGCTGTGACCCAGCAGCAGGATGTCGTCGCTCACCCCGGCCGCTCGCAAGACGTCCATCGCGTCCGGCCTGATCCCGTTCGGCTCGTCGGTGCTCCGCAGGCCGTCGATGTCCGCGAGCAGACCGTCGATGGTTTCGGTGTCCTCGATGGTCCGCTTCCGCACCTGCTCCGACGGGAGCACGGAATCGATCACGGCAAGCATGCCGACGTCCAGGTTCGACGCCCCGGCCTGCCTCGCCATCTCCATCGCCACGAGCCCACCGAACGACCAGCCGGCCAGACAGTAGGGCCCTTCGGGGTCGAGCTCACGAACGGCCGCCAAGTACAGCGCGGCCTGCTCGGTGATGTCTCTCTCCACCGCGGTCCCGTCCGCCGGCACATCGATCCCGAGCACGTTCACCTGCCCGTCGAGCTGATGGGCCAGATGGGCGTAGGCACTCGTGCCGCCACCGATCTCGTGCACGCAGAACAGCGTCGGACGAGCCGGTACGTGGGCGTTCAGGCGCACGATCTCCGGCGCGGACGGATCCGGCACCGACAGGGCCCGGACCGCCTTACCGGGCGACCGCAAGCCGGCACCGAGGCCGGCGACCGTCGGAGTCTTCAGGATGTCCTTGGGCAGCAGATGGAAGCCCCGTGCGCGGGCATCGACCACCACTCGGGTGGCGAGGAGGGAGTGTCCGCCGAGGTCGAAGAAGTTGTCGTGGATGCCGACCCGGTCGACGCCGAGCACCTGGCCCCAGATGCCGGCGATGGTCGCTTCGACTTCGTCCCGCGGCGCCACGTACGAGGCGGCGAGGTCGGACCGGTCGCCGTCGGGAGCGGGCAGCGCCCGGCGGTCCACCTTGCCATTGGGCGTGAGCGGCAGCTCACTCAGGACCATGAAGGCACCGGGCACCATGAAGTCGGGCAGGCTGTCGGCACACCAGCGACGCAACGCCGACGCTCCCGGCCGCGCACCGGGTCGCGGCACCACATAGGCGGTCAGGCGTTTGTCCCCCGGAGAGTCCTCCCGGACGTCGACCACCGCCGACGCCACGTCCTCGTGCGCCACCAACCGTGCTTCGATCTCACCCAGTTCGACGCGGAAGCCGCGCATCTTGACCTGGGTGTCGATCCGGCCGAGGAACTCCAGGTCACCGCTGGGCAGCCACCGGACCAGGTCACCGGTGCGATACACCCGACGGGTCTTTCCACCGATCTCCACTTCGACGAACTTCTCGGCGGTCAGCTCCGGCCGGTTCAGGTATCCCCGCCCCACTCCGACTCCACCCACCAGCAGCTCCCCGGGCACACCGACCGGCACCAGCCCGTCGGCACGGTCCACCACGAACACCTCGGTGTTCGCAACGGGACGACCGATCGGCACACCGACATCCGCGGACGCGATGATCGCCGTCGTCGCGGTGACCGTGGTTTCCGTCGGACCGTAGGCGTTGACGAGCGGAACCGAGAACCGCTGGAACCACTGGGACACGAGCGCCGCAGAGAGCGCCTCACCCCCGAGGACCAGCCGCCGGAGCGAAGCCGCCTTCGAAGGATCGAGATGAGGGAGCATCTGCTCCCAGACCGCGGGAGGCAGATTCGCGGCGGCGATCTCCCGGCCCATGATGATCTCGGCCAGCTCTTCCGGCGTCCACTCCGCAGCCCGCAAGACCAGCTGTCCGCCCGCCAGCAGCGTGGTGAACACGTTCTCCGTACCCACGTCGAACGTCATCGAGGCGAACTGAAGAAACGCGTCACCCTGACCGAGCCCGTAGTGCCGCCGCATGTCCCAGACCCGGGCACTGAGTGATCGGTGCTGGATCATCACACCCTTGGGGGTGCCGGTCGATCCGGAGGTGTAGATGACGTAGGCGAGGTGGTACGGGGTGGTGTGGTGCTCCGGGTTCGTGTCGGGGGAGTCGCTGATGGTGTGGGTGTCGATGCACACCGTCTGGGCGCTGTGGTCGGGCAGGTGGAGGCTGCTCCGGGTGACGAGCACGGGGGCGGCGGTGTCGGCCAGCATGAAGGCGAGCCGTTCGGCCGGATATTGGGGGTCGAGTGGGACGTAGGCGCCGCCGGCTTTGAGTACTCCGAGGAGTGCGACGATCATGTCGGGGCTGCGTTCGAGGCATACGGCGACGAGGGTGTCCGGGCCCACGCCGAGGGTGCGCAGGTGGTGGGCGAGCTGGTTGGCCTTGGCGTTGAGCTGGGCGTAGGTGAGTTCCTGGTCGCCGAAGACCACGGCGGGGATGTCTGGGTGTTCGGCGACCTGCGCTTCGACGAGTTCGTGAACGCACTGGTCGCGGGGGAAGTCAGCCGCAGTGTCGTTCCATTCGACGACCAGCTGGTGCTGTTCCTTGTCGGAGAGCATGTCCAGGTCGCTGAGCGATGCCGTGGAGTCCGCCACCACCGAGGTCAGCAGGTTTTTGAAGTGCCCGGCCAGACGCTCCATGGTCGGCGCCTCGAAGAGGTCCGTGCTGTAGAGGAGCAGACCCTTCAGCCCCTCGCTCGTCTCCTGGACGGAGAGGGTCAGGTCGAACTGGGCCACTCTCGATGCGTTGGGGTAGGTGTCGATGTCCAGGTCGGCGAACTGCCAGGCCTCTTCCCAGGCGTTCTGGAGGATGAACATGACTTGGAAGAGGGGGGTGCGGGAGAGGTCCCTTTCGGGGGCGAGCTCCTCCACGAGCCGCTCGAAGGGCAGGTCCTGGTGCTCGTACGCGGCAAGGGTGGTCTCTTTGATCTGGGCCAGGAAGTCCTCGAATGAGGGGTCCGGGGAGAGATCGCCCCGGATGACGAGGGTGTTGACGAAGAACCCGATGAGGCCTTCGATCTCGGCGCGGTTGCGGCCGGCGATCGGAGTGCCGACGGCGACGTCGTCGCGGCGGGCGTAGGTGCCCAGCAGGATGTTGAACGCGGCCAGCAGCACCATGTAGAGCGAGGTGC
>NZ_JAVRBF010001156.1:0-254 GCF_032436805.1 Streptomyces sp. P17
TGCGAGCGGGGCGCTGATCGCTCCGGTGTGGGGTGGGGTCGCCTTGCGGCTGCGTTGAGTGATCGGTCCGCATCAGTTCGGATGGATCAACGGGCAGCCGTCAATTTTCCTTTTGACTCGGCTTACTCAAGGTATAGCATCCCCCGCATACTTATCTTGAGTTGAGGCAGCTCGCGCGCTGTCTTTTGGGGTCGCATTTTTTTGAATTTTCTGACCGGGGCATGAGACCCCTTTGCTTGCGCGTGTGTTGCCCT
>NZ_JAVRBF010001157.1:0-254 GCF_032436805.1 Streptomyces sp. P17
TGCAGTTCGGCGGTTGTCGCTCCACCCGGGCTCGCCAGTTCTTCGCTCGTGGCATTCTGTTCGGCCGTTCGGCCGTCCGGGCGCGTCATGTCGGGTCGGCTCCGAAGGTTGCGGCCCGCGTCGCCAGCGCGACACGGACGCGATCAAGTACGCTGGCCCAGTCGCGCGTCGCATCCTGCCGGAACAGCCGCAGGCTCGGATACCAGGGGCTGTCGTCGCGATCGAGCAGCCACCGATAGTCGGGTGTAAACGGC
>NZ_JAVRBF010001158.1:0-254 GCF_032436805.1 Streptomyces sp. P17
CGGCGAGATTCCGGGCGTCTGCGCCACCTGCCATTCCGGCACCGGCTTTCGCGCCTTTCACGGGCTGGACGGCCACCCGCCGGGCGTGCCGCAATCGCCCATCCCGACGGGCAGCGTGGTCGACTGCGCCACCTGCCACAACCCCGGTCTGGCCGAGATCAAAGAGGTCGCGCTGCCCAATGGCATGGCGCATCCCGTCACCGGCGGCGACGCAAGCTGTATCACCTGCCATCAGGGCCGCGCCTCGGGTCAGG
>NZ_JAVRBF010001159.1:0-254 GCF_032436805.1 Streptomyces sp. P17
CCAGGCGGGGCGCGCCCCGAGGTGGGCCGGCGGGGGATTCGGAGAAACGCGCCGCCGTGCGGGCCAGCCGGAGCCGGCCAGCCACCGGGTGGTCGGTCTCCACGAGACTCTCCGAGGCCGCGACTTGAGGGTGCTCGATCAGTTCGAAACGGCGAAGAGCTGGTGCGCAGGGCACGTCGTGCCTCTCGAGCAGCTCGAGCCAATACTCAGCCGGCTTCTCTTTCAGCACGTTCTGAATCTCCTGCAGCCGCTCG
>NZ_JAVRBF010001160.1:0-254 GCF_032436805.1 Streptomyces sp. P17
CTTCCTGAACGTGTGTCGATTTTTATTTTTTCGCCGGTTTCGATAAACAAAGGTACACGTACTTCAGCGCCTGTTTCAACGGTTGCAGGCTTCAATGTATTGGTTGCCGTGTCGCCTTTCAATCCCGGTTCGGTATAGGTTATTTCCAATATTACGTGCGTGGGCATTTCCGCGGTTAAAATCGTACCGCTTTCCGCGTGAATTTGCACTTCCACCACATCGCCTTCTTTCAAAAACTGCACGCCTTCAATTTG
>NZ_JAVRBF010001161.1:0-254 GCF_032436805.1 Streptomyces sp. P17
TTATTTCATGCCCATTTTCCAATTCTACGCGGAACATGGCATTTGACAATGCTTCTACAATAGTTCCGTCTTGCTCAATCGCTGATTGTTTAGCCATTTAAATGCTTTTTAGTTCGTTTCTTGAATAAATTCAAACGTTGATAAAATATCGGGCTTGCCGTTTCTTACAGCAATCGTATGTTCGAAATGAGCCGATGGTTTGCGGTCTTTTGTTCGAACGGTCCAACCGTCATTCTCAAAAACCACGTTTTTAC
>NZ_JAVRBF010001162.1:0-254 GCF_032436805.1 Streptomyces sp. P17
GGTATTGTTTACCATGCGATAGGCCAAGTGGAATGGGATTTTATCGTTGGTCAAACTCATCCATTGGCATCGCATATTGGAACACTAACCACAGAGAAACTTCGAGGTTACCCTGTGGTAGTTGTTCGTGATACCTCACAGCACATCTCACCACGCGTATCATGGTCGTTAACTGGCCAAACCATGATTTATGCTCCCGAACTTAATACTGCTATTCGTATGATTGAGGAAGGCATCGGAGTTGGCTACATTCC
>NZ_JAVRBF010001163.1:0-254 GCF_032436805.1 Streptomyces sp. P17
CAGCCGGATTTCCAACGCCGATCTGGCGGCGCAGGTGGGGCTGTCGCCGTCGTCGTGCTGGCGGCGCGTGCGCGCGCTTGAGGAAAGCGGGGCGATCCGGCGCTATACCGTCGATCTGGACGATGCCGCGACCGGGCTTGGCTTCAAGGCCATCGTGCATGTGCAGATGACGCGCCACGATCAGGCGCTGGTGCGCGATTTCATCCGCGCGATCCGCACCAAGGACGAGGTCGCGTAACAGGCGCGCACCTCGT
>NZ_JAVRBF010001164.1:0-254 GCF_032436805.1 Streptomyces sp. P17
GTGAGCTCCGAGGTTTGACCCAAGATCAGCTTGGAGAACTCTCAGGAATTTATAGTGCAACAATTCGAAAATACGAATTAGGAATCAGAAATCCAAAACAAGACCAGTTAATAAAAATCGCAAATGGTCTGGGTATCAACGTGAGTGTTTTTTATGACTTTGATATTGAGACTGTCGGTGATGTAGCAGCACTGTTATTTCTCTTAGATGAGCATAGCACGGTTGAACTTACCGGTGAGCGTGGAGAAGATGGC
>NZ_JAVRBF010001165.1:0-254 GCF_032436805.1 Streptomyces sp. P17
CCAGACGGGAATGATCAAGCAGTGGGGAATTACCTTGGGCGCTTCGGATACCGTCACCCATCGCAGTTTTCCTATCGCGTTCCCCAATCGGTGTGCATCGCTTGTTGCAAGCCGGACGAGTCTCTTTTACTCCGATGCCGCAACGGGCACTAATACCTTGATCGTCAGCAATACGCAGTTTTCGGTTATTTCCGGCCCGTTCAACTCACCTGATGATATTTACTGGGAGGCCACAGGCTACTGACTATGACGAT
>NZ_JAVRBF010001166.1:0-254 GCF_032436805.1 Streptomyces sp. P17
CGCGGCGGACGTGGTGGAGCCCTTCGGCAAGCGCTACGACGAGTCGCTGTACGGCGACTTCACCACCATCGGCAACACGGTCACGGGCTGCCCCACGGCCCCCGCCGACCTGGCCGCGCGCTGCGCCACCTCGGCCGCCGGACAGGGCAGGGACAACAACAACACCTTCGTCATGGAGCGGATCAACACCGCCTCCATGGCCGCCGGTTACGGCTCCAGCACCGGCCATGTCGTGATCCCGGCGGGAGCGAGGG
>NZ_JAVRBF010000227.1:0-732 GCF_032436805.1 Streptomyces sp. P17
GATCTCCTTCTTCCTCGATGGCCGCAGCAGCGTGATGCCTTGTACGGACAGTGACCTTTCGAAGGTTTTCGAGGCGAAGTCCTTGTCGCTGATCAGCAGCAGGCCCGGCCGCTCGCGCACCAGCTCGGCATCGACCTCCAGCATCGCGGCCAGCACCTCGCGCTCGCCGAGCTTCGGATCGGCCAGCGCCCACAGGATCGGCATCCCGGCCGGAGTGCACACCAGGTACAGCCGCAGCTCCCAGAAGAACCGCGAATGCGACGCGCAGTAGCCGTAGTTGGCCCAGCCCGCGAGTTCCGAGCGCTTGACCGTGGGGCGGGACATCCCGCACGGCACCGGGGTCGAGTCCGTGATCCACACCGTGTCGTGCCAGAAGTCGGTGTCCTTGGCGAGCACCCGTATCACGCGTTTGATCTGCGGAAGCGCGGCGCGCAGCCGTTTGTTGTAGCCGGCATCCTGCGGGATGAAGGGGAACATGTCCTGGAGGTGTGCGCGGACGTACCGCAGCCAGCGGGTCTCGCAGTGGAAGCCGAGCATCGCCTGCATGACCGCCAGGCACAGCAACTCCGTGTGACTGAGTTTCGGTGGCCGGCCAGGCAGCCGCGCGATACCCGCCAAGTCGTCGTCGATCTTCACGTACAGTGCGGTCACGAGGGTGTTCAAGTTCGTCGTCACAAACGATCATGAACACCCTCTCTTCGTGCCCGCAGGCATTCGGAAAGACTCGTCTAG
>NZ_JAVRBF010001167.1:0-254 GCF_032436805.1 Streptomyces sp. P17
CGCCGAACCGGGAGACAGTTTTCTGGATCGCATGATCGCGCTTGTGGAAGGGGCCAATCGGCAGAAGACACCCAACGAGATCGCTCTGGGCATCCTGCTGATGGTGATGACCCTGACTTTCCTGATCGTAGTGGTGACCCTGCCATTCATCGGCGGTTTTGTCGGGGTGGAAGTCAACGTCGTGCTGCTGATTGCGTTGCTGGTATGCCTGATCCCCACGACCATCGGCGGCTTGTTGCCGGCTATAGGCATCG
>NZ_JAVRBF010001168.1:0-254 GCF_032436805.1 Streptomyces sp. P17
ACCAGCTGGGGACCGATGGCGCCTGTCACGATCAAACCCACACGGTTCGATATCGCGATCGCTGACGCGATCGCAGCCCATACCGATGACGACATTGAGGATGCCGCCGACGCGCTCACCTGGGGTGCCGACGAGCACGTGCTGCTCGCGCTCGCGGCGGCAGGCTGGCTCTACGTTCAGCTCCGCAAGCCGCAGCAACGTCCGATCGCAAATCACGTCCTGGCCGTTTCACTGGTGACGGCTGTGCTGCCGCA
>NZ_JAVRBF010001169.1:0-207 GCF_032436805.1 Streptomyces sp. P17
GAGGCGGTGTGATGCCTGCCGGAAGGAACGGTTTCGTTCCTATGCCAAGCCAATTCGCACACTTAGGGACGGCGAAGAACCACCGGCGGGAGAGCCCCGTAGGTTCATCAACGGTGAGGGGTACATCAGGCTCCGCTGGAGTCTTCCCGGCGAGTACGTCGAGGCATACGAGCATCGTGTCGTCGCCGGAGCGAAAGACGGCGAGCA
>NZ_JAVRBF010001170.1:0-253 GCF_032436805.1 Streptomyces sp. P17
TTGCGATGCGTACCTTCCGCTGCGTGGATCGATCCGGTCACCTGGCTGCCGGAGGCGACATCCGCGGTTGACCAACATCCGCTCCGACACGTCGGAGCAGGCAACAGAAAAGGCCCCGGATCGCTCCGGGGCCTTTTCGTTTCAACCCAGCGCCGGATCAACGATCCGGGCGGTGGGCACTTTCGGCGTCGCGCTGGCGTTCCATGAACTCCTTGGAGGGTTCATCCAGCTTGTCGCCCAGCATGCGCCGCAC
>NZ_JAVRBF010000086.1:0-24049 GCF_032436805.1 Streptomyces sp. P17
GCCTCCACGGAGGCGACGATCTCCGCCGCCTCGGGCGCACCGGCGGGCGCGGTCACCTTCCGGGTGGCACGACGACGCGTACGCCCCTCGGGCGCAGCTTCCTCGGCCGGCGCGACCTCCTCGGCCTGCTCGACCGGCGCGGCCTCCACGGAGGCGACGATCTCCGCCGCCTCGGGCGCACCGGCGGGCGCGGTCACCTTCCGGGTGGCACGACGACGGGCGCGGCGCGGGGCGGCGTCCTCGACGGCACCGGCGGACGAGGCGGCCTCGACGCTCTCGGTGGCGGGCGCTTGCTCCTCCGCGGAGGTGGTCGCGGGCACGATGGTCTCCGCGGCCTCGGCGGACGTGGGCGCTCCGGCGGGTGCGGAGGCCCGACGGACCACACGGCGGCGCGTACGGCCGCCTGCGGGGGCCTCGTCGACGACGGCGACCGGGGCTTCGGCCTCGGTGGCCTCCTCGGCCTCGGTGACCTCTGCGATCTCTTCGGCCTCGTCGATCTCCGGAGTCACGGCGACCACGGTCTCCTCGACCTCGGCCTTCTCGTCGTCCGGTATGGCCGGCGCGACCTCGGTCGCGGATTCGGCGGACGCATTGCCGACGGGCGGACCCGCCGGCCGGGATGCGGCACGGCGCCGACGACGCGGCGGCAAGGTGTCGCTGGGGGTGTTCGGTTCGGAACCCTCTGTGGGTTCGATCGGCTCGAGCATGCGGGCGTTTCTCCCGTCAGGCTCCCGGGCGCCGCGCCTGGTCCGGCGATATGCCGGTGACGTCCGCGGCTCGCGTCGTACGCGACTGCCGCCGTCCGGGGCGCGGGCGCCGCACGGGAGCTCTCTGTGTCCTGTCTCGCCGGTTCCGTACGCCGAATGCGTACGGCCTGGCGAAAGTCTTCTGGTCGGTGCGCTGCCCGACCCAGGTGGCTCCCGAGTACGAGGGCGGCGCTACGACGTCCGTCCCTTCGCGGGACCTTCCTTACGCCGGCGCCTTCGCGGCGGCAGCGGAACCGGCCGTAGCCGTCGCCGCCTCGCGGTCGAGCGCGAGCGGGTCGGTCACCGTGCCGGTCTCTTCATCGAACAGCCCCTGCGCCAGCCTGGTCACCGCTGCGGGGACCGGCGGCGCCAGGTCGGCCACGGCGCGGAGACCGGACAGGACGTCGTCGGGTCGTACGGCAGGCGTCACGTGCCGAACAACCAGGCGCAGTATCGCACAGGGCTGGTCGGTCGGCCTATCAGCCGTCGTACTGTGCGTTTCAAGATCCACGACCGCGGGGCGGGCGTCGAAGGTCCGGATGCCGTTCTTGGTCCTGCGCTGGACCTCGACGGACTCGGCGGCGTTGAAGGCGGCCACGGCCTGCTCGGCCCGGTCCGGCTCCACACCGTCCAGCCGCAGCTCCCATACGGAAGCGGTCAGCCGGTCGGCGAGCCCGGAGGTCCGGGCCTCGACCGCCTCGATGACATCGAGCCCAGCGGGCAGCGACTCGTCGAGCAGCATCCTGAGCTTCTCCGGATCCCGCGCTTCGGTGAGCGCGATCTCCAGGTACTCCGCCTCACTGCCCGTGCCGGTGGGTGCGGCATTGGCGTACGACACCTTCGGATGCGGCGTGAACCCCGCCGAGTACGCCATCGGTACGTCGGCACGGCGCAGCGCACGCTCGAAGGCGCGCTGGAAGTCTCGGTGGCTGGTGAACCTCAGGCGGCCGCGCTTGGTGTAGCGCAGTCGGATGCGCTGCACCGCGGGTGCGGGCGGCGGGCCTTCGGGCTGTCGCTTGCCCAGTGTCCTAGTCCTTCGTGAGAGCGGTCGTACTGCTACCAAGAGTACGTGTCTCGGCGCCCGGAGGTTCCCGCCGGGCCACCGCCTCCCGCTTCCGGGGCTCCCCGAACATCATCCGCCGGAAGTCGGCACGGGCCTGCCGCACGGACTCCCGCGCCGCGGCCAGCGCCTCCCGGGTGGCCCGCCCCACACTGCGCGCGGCCTCGGCACAGGGCCGCAGCACCGCGTCCCGGACGACATGCCCGACGGGCGTGAGAACGCTCCGGTAAACCCACCGGACCGGCTCAACGAAGATCCACCGGAAGAGGGCCCCGAGGAACCGCCCGACAGCCAGCGAAATCCGCCCGGCCACCCGCCAGGCATGTCCGAGCGCGTCCCAGATCTCCCGCCCGATCACGGCGAGCACCCGCCCGACGGGCACCAACACCCACCGCCACACAGCCAGCGCCGGCAGCAGGAACAACACCCGAGTGATCCAGTACAGCGCGAGCCAGACCCCCCGCACGACCCACATGAAGGCGTGCCCCATGGGCGTGAGCACCCACTGACAGACCCAGAGCGCGGGTACGACGACCAAAAACCGCACGAGCCAGGCCACAGCGGCGTACACCCCGACACCGAACGCGGCAAGGCCGACGCCGATCCCCCGGAGCACCCACGCGAAGGCACGCCCGACGGGCGTCAGCACGCGCGCGTAGACCCACTCAAGCCCGGCCCAGATCCCCCTCCCGACCCAGGCGAGGGCGTGTCCGAAGGGAGTGAGCACACACCGGTACACCCACACCACGGGTACGACGACGAGCACGTTCCCGAGCCAGGCAAGCCCCCGCCCGAGCGGCACCAGCACATACCGCCACAGCCCCACGAAGGGCCACACGAACAGCGCCCGCCCGGCCCACAGCAACGCCCGCCCGACGGGCCGGAACACGGTGTCGGTCAAGAACCGCCAGGCGACCACCAACGCGTCCCACACCATCCGCACGGGCACGACCAGCACCAGCACGACGATCCGCACCGGGATGCGGATGGCGGTGACGAGGCAGCCTTCCGGTTGCCGGGGTTCGGGCAGCGACTTCTGCGGTTCCATACCGGCGAAGACGCGACGGCCGACGGCATGGATGCACCGCGCGGGTTGCGATGCCGTCACGGCTTCACCAGGGCCGTTGGGCCGTTTCATTTGTCCGCCAGACCGTTTTACCTACTTGGCGGCGCGTCTCCCCTCTGCGCGACGGCTGTCGTGGGGCGTTCAGGTCGCCCTCGCACTGAGGTCCGGGACTCCCCCGGACCGATTCGTGCCAAGAAGCATGCCTATGAGTCCTCGACACACACCTTCGCTGCTGGGGCCGTTGGCCCGGGCCCGCTTCCAGAGGGCAGGGGTACTGACCTCCCTCGCTCTGGTCATCGCGGCCGGAGTGGTCACGCCCGCCGCGGCTGCCGCCCACGCCGTGTCCGACGACAAGTCCACCGCGACGCCGTACACGGGCAAGGACTGCAAGCCGCACAAGCCGCACAAGCCCAAATCGGGCGCGGAGGCGTACACGGGCGACAAGGACAAGTGCCGCGGCGCGACGGGCGCCACGGGTGCCACCGGCCCGAAGGGGGCCACCGGTGCCACGGGCGCTCCGGGAGAGGGCGGCACGCCAGGCGCCACCCGCTCCGGGAGAGGGCGGCACGCCAGGCGCCACGGGTGCCACAAGGGCGACCGGTGCCACGGGCGCCACTGGCGCGGCCGGTCCGTGCGCCGACACCGACGCCAGCCGGGACCAGAACAACTTCGAGCTGCGGGCCGCACTGACCCCGGCGACCGAGAGCGACCGATCGCCAGGGCGTACGCCGGAATTCGTGACCTCCAGCCCATCGCGGACGATGTCCTGGGTGCCGCCACCCTCGACGGCGTCCGCACCGTCATCATGGGCGGCGGCGGACGGTCGCAGGGCAGCGCCCGCACGAAGTACCTGCGGGACGCCGCGATCCTGAAGGACGGACTCGCCAAGGAACCGGACAACAGCCGCTACGCCTTCTACCTCACCCAGAGCTGGCGCGACCCCGGTGAACCGGCGAAGGCACTCGCCGCCTACGACCGCCGCGCGGACATGGCTGGCTTCGCCGAGGAGGCGTTCTGCTCCCGGTTCTACGCGGCCCGCCTCGCCCTGACCTTGAAGCACCGCACGCCCGAGGTCATGGCCCGCTTCCTGGACGCCCACGAGTTCCGGCCCACCCGGGCCGAACCACTCGGCGAACTCGCCCACTTGTGCCGCGTGCAGGGGGAACGCTGGCCGCTCGCCTACCTGTTTCGCGCGGCGCGCGGTGGAGATCCCCCAGCCCGACGACATCCTCTTCGTCGAACACGGCTGGTACGACTGGCGGTGCCTGGACGAGCTGGCGGTGGCGGCGTACTGGATGGGCACGTACCGCGAGTCACTGGAGGCATGCGAGAAACTCCTGGACGGCGGAAAGCTGCCCGCGGAACACCGCGAACGAGTAACCGCCAACCACGACTTCGCCCGCACCAGACTGTCCATCGGCGCACCCCGCCCGCAGCCGGCATGAAAAAGGGGCCCTTCCCGCGCGGAAAGGGCCCCAACAAACTCAGTGGGCGTGCCCACTGGGCGCCGACGCCGCATTCTTCACGGTCAGCGGCAACAGCTTCTTGCCGGTCGGGCCGATCTGGATGTGGGTGTCCATCTGCGGGCACACCCCGCAGTCGAAGCAGGGCGTCCAGCGGCAGTCCTCGACCTCTGTCTCGTCGAGGGCGTCCTGCCAGTCCTCCCAGAGCCAGTCCTTGTCGAGGCCGGAGTCCAGGTGGTCCCAGGGGAGGACCTCCTCGTACGTCTTCTCGCGCGTCGTGTACCAGTCGACGTCCACGCCGAACGGCGCCAGCGCCTTGTCGGCGCAGCTCATCCAGCGGTCGTAGGAGAAGTGCTCGCGCCAGCCGTCGAAGCGGCCGCCGTCCTCGTAGACGGCGCGGATGACGGCGCCGATGCGGCGGTCGCCGCGGGAGAGGAGGCCCTCGACGATGCCGGGCTTGCCGTCGTGGTAGCGGAAGCCGATGGAGCGGCCGTACTTCTTGTCGCCGCGGATCTTGTCGCGGAGCTTCTCCAGGCGGGCGTCCGTCTCCTCGGCGGAGAGCTGCGGGGCCCACTGGAAGGGGGTGTGGGGCTTGGGGACGAAGCCGCCGATGGAGACCGTGCAGCGGATGTCGTTCGCCCCGGAGACCTCGCGGCCCTTGGCGATGACCTTTGTCGCCATGTCGGCGATCTGGAGGACGTCCTCGTCGGTCTCCGTCGGCAGGCCGCACATGAAGTACAGCTTCACCTGGCGCCAGCCGTTGCCGTACGCCGTCGCGACGGTCCTGATCAGGTCGTCTTCCGAGACCATCTTGTTGATGACCTTGCGCATGCGCTCCGAGCCGCCCTCGGGCGCGAAGGTCAGGCCCGAGCGGCGGCCGTTGCGGGTCAGCTCGTTGGCCAGGTCCACGTTGAAGGCGTCCACGCGGGTGGAGGGCAGGGAGAGGCCGATCTTGTCCTCTTCGTACCGGTCCGCCAGGCCCTTCGCGATGTCGCCGATCTCCGAGTGGTCCGCCGACGACAGCGACAGCAGGCCCACCTCCTCGAAGCCCGTCGCCTTCAGGCCCTTCTCGACCATGTCGCCGATGCCCGTGATGGAGCGTTCACGGACCGGACGCGTGATCATGCCGGCCTGGCAGAAGCGGCAGCCGCGGGTGCAGCCGCGGAAGATCTCCACCGACATGCGCTCGTGGACCGTTTCCGCCAGCGGCACCAGCGGCTGCTTGGGGTAGGGCCACTCGTCGAGGTCCATCACCGTGTGCTTCGACACCCGCCAGGGCACGCCCGACTTGTTGGGGACCACACGCGCGATACGGCCGTCCGGCAGGTACTCCACGTCGTAGAAAGCCGGGATGTACACCCCGCCCGTCTTCGCCAGCCGGAAGAGGACCTCCTCGCGGCCACCGGGGCGGCCCTCGGCCTTCCACTGGCGGATGATCTTCGTCATGTCGAGCACGGCCTGCTCGCCGTCGCCGATGATCGCCGCGTCGATGAAGTCCGCGATCGGCTCGGGGTTGAAGGCCGCGTGGCCGCCGGCCAGGACGATCGGGTCGTCGACCGTGCGGTCCTTGGACTCCAGCGGGATGCCCGCCAGGTCCAGGGCGGTGAGCATGTTGGTGTAGCCGAGCTCGGTGGAGAAGCTCAGGCCCAGCACGTCGAAGTCGCGCACCGGGCGGTGGCTGTCCACCGTGAACTGCGGGACGCCGTGCTCCCGCATCAGGGCCTCCAGGTCCGGCCACACGCTGTAGGTGCGCTCGGCGAGGACGCCCTCCTGTTCGTTGAGGACCTCGTAGAGGATCATGACGCCCTGGTTGGGCAGACCTACCTCGTAGGCGTCGGGGTACATGAGCGCCCAGCGGACGTCGCAGCTCTCCCACGGCTTGACCGTGGAGTTGAGCTCTCCGCCCACGTACTGGATCGGCTTCTGCACATGCGGGAGCAGGGCTTCGAGCTGCGGGAACACCGACGCAGCGACTTCGGCAGGCATCTCGCGTACCTTCATGAGCTGGACTGAACGGACAGGGGTGACCATCCAGCCTAACGCGACCGCGGCGGTGCCTCGCACGCTCAGAAGGCCGACCGCTCCTTGATCAGGCCCCAGGCCGCCGGCAGCTCGGCCTCGTCGTCGGCCGCGCGGTGCTCCTCCCGCCCGTACAGCACCCCGTAGGTGAAGGAGCTCTCCCCCGCCCCCTGCGCCTGCCGGGCCAGCTCCCGCAGGGCCTCCCGGGTCATCACGCTGTCCTGGTGGTCGCCGAGCAGGTTCTGCAGGTTCTTCATCGACCTCAGCAGGTCGCGGGCCGGGGAGCCGAGTGCCGGTACGGCCGCCTCCGCCGAGTACCTGGTCCGCTTCGCCTTCTTGCGCGCTTCGTGCAGCGCGAGATCGCGTTCCTGCCCCGGTGCGGCGCCGAGGGCCTCCTCGACCAGCGCGGACAACTTCCCGAAGTCCTTTCCTACGGCCGTCTTGATCACCTTCTCCGGCTTCCCGGAGGCCTTTTCCAGCAGGGGCGGCTCGGCCACCAGGGCGTCCAGCGCCGCCAGCAGCTCCAGGTACCGCTTGCCGTCGAGTACGGCGATCAGGCGCCGGCGGGAGCCGCCGCGGCGGGCGTGGGACCAGGTGCGCAGCCGGGTGCGGACGGGGCCGGTCAGCAGGGTCCTGGGCAGTTCGTCCAGGGCCGCGGTGAGCCGCTCGGTCAGCACCTCCTGGTCCCGGTCGACGCCGAGCTCCCCGGCCAGCCACTTCAGCTCCTCGCCGATCGGGTCGGTCACCGTCCGGTCGACGACCTTCCCGAACGACTTGAAGGCGCTGCGCATCCGCCGGGTGGCGACCCGCATCCGGTGCACGGAGTCGTACTCGTCCCGCCGCACGGCCGGATCGAGCTCGACGATGGCGTCCCGCTGGGCGCGCAGATAGGCGAGGACGTGATCGCCCGCGCTGACGGGCTCCACGGCCTTCTTTGCGCGCCGCTTTTTCTTCGGGACCGTTTCCGCCAGCGCCCTGGCCAGCTTCGAGGCAGCTCCCGAGGGGCGTACCCCCGCCTTACGCAGCCGCTTGTCGACCTTGTCGAGAAAGGCGGGGTCGCCGCCGTCGGCGAGCTCCACCTCGATCTCGGTCCACTGGGCGCCGGCCCCGGTGCCGATGCGTTCGGCGCGTACGGCGTCCACGCTCACCTCGGCCAGCAGTGCCCCGTCGGCGTCGACGAGGTGGCGGACATCGCGGTCGGAGCGGAGCCGGACCAGGGGAAGCAGTTCGGTGTCACGGACCCGGGAGCGGACCAGGCCGGTGAGGGTGCGCGGCACGGTGTCGGACAGCGGCGCCTGGATCTCGTCCCGGACACCGGTGGCGACGGGGAGCTTCAGGTGCCAGCCCGCGTCGGACCCTCCGGTGCGGCGGCGCAGGGTGATCGAGGACGCGGCCAGGCGTTCGTCCTCGGTGTCGTAGTAGGTGGCGTCCAGTTGGACAACGCCCTTGTCGATGACGGCCGCGACCCCGGCGACGCCGGTCAGGTCCGGCAGACCGCTCTCGTCGGACTCGTACTTCCGCTCGATCTCACGCCTCGTGTCCGCCATGACCCGAATCTAGTGGGAGTCATGGCGGCACAACAGGGCCTACCTGAGCCGAACCCCAGGGAAACAGGGAGTGACCGGCGGCTATGCGGACATCGGCCGTTGCACCCGGATCGACTGCAACAGCCCCACGGCGACCCACACCGCGAACATCGACGATCCGCCGTAGGACACGAACGGCAGCGGAAGACCGGTGACCGGCATGATGCCGAGGGTCATCCCGATGTTCTCGAAGGACTGGAAGGCGAACCAGGCCACGATTCCGGCCGCCACGATGGTGCCGTACAGCTCGGTCGTCTCGCGGGCGATCCGGCAGGCCCGCCACAGCAGGATGCCGAGCAGAACGATGATGAGCCCGCCGCCGACGAAGCCCAGCTCCTCTCCCGCCACCGTGAACACGAAGTCGGTCTGCTGCTCGGGCACGAACTGGCCGGTCGTCTGGGAGCCGTTGAACAGCCCGGCCCCTGTCAGTCCGCCCGAACCGATGGCGATACGGGCCTGGTTGGTGTTGTAGCCGACGCCCGCCGGGTCGAGGCTCGGGTTGGCGAAGGCGGCGAAGCGGGCGATCTGGTAGTCGTCCAGGATACGCAGCTGCCACACGGCGACCGCCCCGACGGCGCCCGCCGACAGCAGCCCGAACACCCAGCGGTTCGAGGCGCCGGAGGCCAGCAGCACGCCCAGCACGATGATCACCATCACCATGACCGAACCGAGGTCGGGCATCAGCATCACGATCAGCATCGGCACGGTGGCCAGACCCAGCGCCTGGAGCACCGTGCGATGGTCCGGGTGGGGCTTGTCGCCCGCGTCCACTCTCGCCGCCAGCAGCATCGCCATACCGAGGATGATCGTGACCTTCACGAACTCGGAGGGCTGCAGCGAGAAGCCGCCGGGGAGCTTGATCCAGGAGTGGGCGCCGTTGATCGTGGAGCCGAGCGGGGTGAGCACCAGCAGGACCAGGAACACCGAGGCGCCGTACAGGATCGGCACCGCGGTGCGCAGGGTGCGGTGGCCGAGCCAGACCGTGCCGATCATCAGCGCGAAGCCGATGCCGGTGTTCATGATGTGCCGGACCAGGAAGTAGTACTGGTCGCCCTGGTTGATCTCGGTGCGGTTCCGGGTCGCCGAGAACACCAGGATCGAGCCGACCAGCGACAGTGCGAGCGCCGCGCACAGTATCGGCCAGTCCAGTCGGCGGGCGAGTGAGTCCCGGGCGAACAGCCGGGTCCAGCCCGCCCGTTCGGGTCCGTACCCGGATACCTGGAAGCTGTTGGCGCCGGTCACGTCAGCCTCCTCGGGCGCCGTCGGCGCTGCCTGCGGCGGCGCGTCTCGCGATTTTCCGTCGTCGGTGTCCCCACCGTCGCCGCCTGCTGCTGCCCGTCCTGCTCGGGCACGCCTTCCTGGCTGGCCCGTTGGTCCTTCGCCGGGTCCTTGGCGACCTTCGGGGAGAGGATCGAACCGTCCGTCTGGATCTTCGGCAGGTTCTTCTGCGGGGTCGGCAGCAGCGCGTTCTTCTTGTTGATGGCGCCGTCGTCGGAGACGCCGTAGAGCGCGTCGTAGACGTTGCGGACGGCGGGGCCCGAGGCGCCGGAGCCCGTACCACCCTGGGAGATCGTCATGACGATCGAGTAGTCCTTGGTGTACGTGGCGAACCAGGACGTCGTCTGCTTGCCGTAGACCTCGGCGGTACCGGTCTTGGCGTGCATCGGGATCTCGTCCTGCGGCCAGCCGCCGAACCGCCAGGCGGCGGTGCCGCGGGTGGCGACGCCGGCCAGGGCCTCGTTCATCTGGGCCAGCGTCTGCTGGGTGACCGGCAGCTTGCCGTGCGCCTTGGGCTCGATCTCCGAGACCTGCTTGCCGTCGGCGCTGATGATCGCCTTGCCGACCGTCGGGTTGTACAGGGTGCCGCCGTTGGAGATGGCCGCGTAGATGGTGGCCATCTGGATCGGGGTCACCAGGGTGTCGCCCTGGCCGATGGAGTAGTTGATCTCGTCACCGGCGCGCATCTTGTTGCCTTCGAGGCAGTTCTCGTAGGCGATCTTCTCGACGTAGTCGCCGTCCTTCTTGCCGGTCTTGCACCAGGCGTCCTTGTTGGCCTTCCAGTAGGACTGCTTCCACTCGCGGTCCGGGACCCGGCCGGCCACCTCGTTGGGCAGGTCGATACCGGTCTCCTGGCCGAGGCCGAACTGGTGGGCTGCCTTGTAGAAGTAGTCCTTCGGCTTGCCCTTGGGGTTGATGCCGCCGTCCTTCTTCCACTCACTGTGCGCGAGTTGGTAGTAGACGGTGTCGCAGGAGACCTCCAGGGCGCGGCCGAGGTCGATCGGGCCGTGGTTCTGGGACTCGAAGTTCTTGAAGACCTGGCCGCCGACGGAGTAGGAGCTGGAGCAGTTGTAGCGGCCGTCGAAGGCGTAGCCCGCCTGGACCGCGGCGGCCGTGGAGACCACCTTGAAGATCGAGCCGGGGGCTGCCTGACCCTGTATGGCGCGGTTGAGCAGCGGGTAGTTGGAGGACTTGCCGGTGAGCTGCTTGTAGTCCTTGGCGGAGATACCGCCCACCCAGGCGTTCGGGTCGTAGGTCGGGTTGGACGCCATGGCGACGATCCGGCCGGTCTTGGCCTCCATCACGACGATCGCGCCCGCGTCGGCCTTGTACCGCTGCTGGGTGTTGCGGTCCCACTCCTTGCGGGCCGTCTTCATCGCCTCGTTCAGCTCGTATTCGGCGACGCGCTGGACGCGGGCGTCGATGCTGGTGACGAGGTTGGAGCCGGGCTGGGCGGCGTCGGCCTCGGCTTCGCCGATGACCCTGCCGAGGTTGTCGACCTCGTAGCGGGTGACGCCGGCCTTGCCGCGCAGCTCCTTGTCGTACTGGCGCTCGATGCCGGAGCGGCCGACCTGGTCGGAGCGGAGGTAGGGCGAGTCGGTGTCCTGGGCCTTGGTGATCTCCTCGTCGGTGACCGGGGAGAGATAGCCGAGGACCTGGGCGGTGTTGGAGCCGCCGGGGCCCGGGTAGCGGCGGACGGCCTGCGGTTCGGCGGTGATGCCGGGGAAGTCCTCGGCGCGCTCGCGGATCTGCAGGGCCTGCTTGGCGGTGGCCTCGTCGGTGATGGGGATGGGCTGGTACGGCGAGCCGTTCCAGCAGGGCTGGGGGGTCTCGGCGTCGCACAGCCGGACCTTCTCCATCACTTCCTTGGGCTTCATCCCGAGTACACCGGCGAGCTTGGTGAGGACGGCCTTGCCGTCGTCCTTCATCTTCAGCAGGTCGGTGCGGGAGGCGGAGACGACAAGCCGTGTCTCGTTGTCGGCCAGCGGCACCCCGCGCGCGTCCAGGATCGAGCCGCGCACGGCCGGGTCGACGACCTGCTGGACGTGGTTGCCGGAGGCCTCCTTGGCGTACTCCGAGCCCTCCCGGATCTGGAGGTACCACAGCCGCCCGCCGAGGGTGCCGAGGAGGGACAGGACAAGGATCTGGATCACGACGAGTCGGATCTGGACCCGTGGGGTCCGCCCGGTCTCGGGGATGTTGGTCACTGTGGCTGCCGCCCCCTCTCAGTGCGCCGGCGGGTGTGCGCGTACGAATGATGAACGGCCGACCTGTGAGGCGGCGTTCCGCCCAGGCAGACCCGTTCGGGTGAAGTTCCGCGCCCTCACAGCCGCTTGACCCCCTTGATGCGTCCGGCGCGGGCGGTGCGCACCCGTGCCGCCTTCACCTTCAGACCGCCGAGGCCGCCGCGCTGGCTGCCGATGCGCAGTCCGGTGCCGCCGGAGAGCCAGCCGGTGGAGATGTCGGCCTTCTTCGCCGAGGAGTTGGTCTCCGCAAGCGGATCGTTCTCCGCGCGCCGGGCCAGCGCCATGATCCCTGGGACGACGAAGGGGGCGAGCAGCAGGTCGTAGAGCGCGGCCGTGAACAGCAGGCTGGTGAGGCCGACATGGCGGGCGGCGGTGTCGCCGACGAGGGCGCCGACACCGGCGTAGAGCAGGGTGGAGCCGATGGCCGCGGCGACGACCACGGCCATGGGTCCGGTCGCCGACTTGAGCTGGCCGTTCTCCGGCTTGACGAGCCCGGCGAGATAGCCGACGACGCACAGCACCAGGGCGTAGCGCCCGGCCGCGTGGTCGGCGGGTGGGGCGAGGTCGGCGAGGAGGCCCGCGCCGAAGCCGACGAGGGCGCCGCCGACATGGCCGTAGACCATGGCGAGGCCCAGGACCGTCAGCAGGAGCAGGTCGGGGACGGCGCCGGGGAGATGGAGGCGGGCGAGGACGCTGACCTGGAGCACCAGGGCGACGACGACCAGGGAGGAGGAGAGCAGGATTCGGTTGACGCGCATGGGGCTTCAGCTCCTACTGCTCTTCTTGCGGGTACTGGCCGTCGACCGGCGCGGACGGGGTGACGGTGACCGTCACGGTCGGCGTGGGGGTCGGCTTGGGCTTGTCGGGGAGCACCGTGTCGCGCGGATCCTTCTTGGGGGCCTGGACGACGACGCCGACGATGTCGAGCTTGGTGAAGCTGACGTACGGCGTGATGTAGAGGGTGCGGGTCAGGTCGCCGGCGGAGGGGTCGACGCGGCTGACCACGCCGACCGGCACGCCCGGCACGAAGGGCTTGTCGGCCTGCGAGCCGAAGGTGACAAGGCGGTCGCCCTTCTTGACCTGCGCCTTGCCGTTGAGGAGTTCGACGCGCAGCGGGCCGTCGCCCTGTCCCGAGGCGAAGCCGAGTTCGTCGTTGCCCTCCATGCGGGTGCCGACGGTGAAGTCGGGGTCGTTGGCGAGCAGCACGGTCGCGCTGTTGGGACCGACGGTCGTCACCCGCCCGACCAGACCGTCCCCGTTGAGGACCGTCATGTCGCGCTTGAGCCCGTCGTTGGCACCGGCGTCGATGGTGATGGTCCAGGAGAAGCCTTGGGCCGCTCCTATCGCGATGACCTGCGCGCCCTTGATGCCGTACTGCCCCTTGCCCGCGGTCTTCAGCATCTTGTCGAGCTGGGAGAGTCTGCTGCGGTTGCGGTCGTCGCTGCCGAGCTTCGCCTTGAGGGCGGCGTTCTCCTTCTCCAGCTCGGCGATCCGGTCGTGCCGTTCGCCGGAGTCACGGATCGCGGAGACCGCGTTGCCGACGGGGTCGACCGCGGCCGACACGCCGTTCTCGATCGGGCCGAAGACCGTGGCCGCGGCCTGCCGGGCACCGTCGACCGGGGAGTCCTCCCCGCCGCGGATGTCCACCGTGATCAGCGCGAACGCGATGGCGATCAGCAGCACCAGGAGCAGCCGGCTCTCTCGTGTGTCCCTCACGTGCGGCGGCCGTGCCCTTCCTCATAGGAATTCTTCAAGCCCCAGGGAAACCCGAGGGGCTGCTTTGTGGGAGCTTATGGCTCTATATCAACGATCCGCCGTACGAGAGGAGATCGTCTCGTACGGCGGAATCGAAGAGTTACGTCATCTGCGGGGCTGGGCGTCCAGGACCTGCTGGAGCGCCTCGAACTCCTCGACGCACTTGCCGGAGCCGAGCGCCACGCTGTCCAGCGGATCCTCGGCGATGTGGATCGGCATACCGGTCTCCCGGCGCAGCCGCTCGTCGAGGCCGCGCAGCAGGGCGCCGCCGCCGGTCAGGACGATGCCGCGGTCCATGATGTCGCCGGACAGCTCCGGCGGGCACTTGTCGAGGGTCGTCTTGACGGCGTCGACGATGGCGTTGACGGGCTCTTCGATCGCCTTGCGTACTTCGGCGGCGGAGATGACGACGGTCTTGGGCAGCCCGGAGACGAGGTCCCGGCCGCGGATTTCGGTGTGTTCGTCAGCATCGAGGTCGTACGCGGAACCGATCGTGATCTTGATCTGTTCTGCCGTGCGCTCACCCAGCAGGAGCGAGTACTCCTTCTTGATGTGCTGGATGATCGCGTTGTCCAGTTCGTCGCCCGCCACGCGGATGGACTGGGCGGTGACGATGCCGCCGAGGGAGATGACCGCGACCTCCGTGGTGCCGCCGCCGATGTCGACCACCATGTTGCCCGTGGCCTCGTGGACCGGCAGGCCGGAGCCGATGGCCGCGGCCATGGGCTCCTCGATGATGTGCACCTGACGGGCGCCGGCCTGGGACGACGCCTCGATGACGGCGCGGCGCTCGACGCCCGTGATGCCCGAGGGCACACAGACGACGACCCGCGGACGAGCCAGATACCGCCGCTTGTGGATCTTCAGGATGAAGTAGCGCAGCATCCGCTCGGTGATCTCGAAGTCGGCGATGACGCCGTCCTTCAGCGGACGCACGGCAACGATGTTGCCGGGCGTGCGCCCGATCATCTTCTTCGCTTCGGCGCCGACCGCGAGGATGCCACCGGTGTTGGTGTTGATCGCGACGACGGACGGCTCGTTGAGTACGATCCCGCGACCCCTGACGTACACCAGCGTGTTGGCGGTCCCGAGGTCGACAGCCATGTCACGGCCGATGAACGACATTGAGTTCCCCATCAGGATTCGTCTGGCCTTCCCACGAGCTTTTGAGGGCTTTTCAGGTCGGCGAGGTGGGTGCTGTGACGTGAAGGCTTCCATCGTAGACGCGCCTTCGCGAACACGGCGTGAGGGTCCTTCGCCATTGTCAGCAGATGATGTGCGGGTTCGCTCTCGGAGACGAGCGTTCGGGGAGTCTCGTTCCCCCGAACGCCCCGCATATGCCAGAAAGTCCGGGGGCATTGCCCCCGGGCTCCCTCAACTGCCGCGCTGTGCCCTAGGCGCGCCCGGGGAAGAAGATCTTCACCTCGCGTTCGGCGGACTCCTCGGAGTCGGAGGCGTGGATGAGGTTCTCACGGACGATCACGCCGAAGTCGCCACGGATGGAGCCGGGCGCGGCGGCGATCGGGTCGGTCGGTCCTGCCAGCGCGCGTACGCCCTCGATGACCCGCTCGCCCTCGACGATCAGCGCGACGACGGGTCCCGAGGACATGAACTCGACCAGCGGCTCGTAGAACGGCTTGCCCTTGTGCTCCCCGTAATGCTGCTCCAGGGTCTCCTGGTCCAGGGTGCGCAGCTCCAGCGCGGTGATCTGCCAGCCCGCCTTGCGCTCGATCCGGCTGATGATCTCGCCGGTCAGGCCACGACGTACGGCGTCGGGCTTGAGGAGGACGAGGGTGCGCTGGGTCACGACGGGCTCCTTAGTGCATCAAGGTGTGCGGGAAGACGAGGTTACCCGGCGTGTCCGGGCACTTGTTACGCAGCGTCAGGTGTAGGGGGTCAGGCCGCGTCCGGGGTGGAGGCCTCGGCCTGCGCCGCGAATCTCGCCTTCGCCTCGTCGATCTTCCGTCCGTAGTGCACCGAGGCCCACCACAGGGCCGCGAAGGCCGCGCCGAGGAAGAACATCGACGGCACGACGAACCCGGAGGCGATCAGCACGACCTGGAGCGCCCAGCCGAGGGCGATGCCCCCGGGCCGGGTGACCAGACCGCACAGCAGCAGGCACAGGAACATCGCGATCCCGCTGACCGTCCACACCGTCGACACGGACAGATCGGGGTCCTTCATGGCGACCAGACCGGCGAAGCCGATGACGAAGAACTCGCCGATCAGGGTCGACGCACAGAGCGTACGCATGCTTGGAACCTCAGCCCTTCCCCAGCAGCAGCCGGGCCTCGCCCACGGTGATGACGGAACCGGTGACGAGCACACCGCCGCCCGCGAACTCGCCCTCCTCCTCGGCCAGCGTGATCGCGGCCTCCAGGGCGTCCGGCAGCCGCGGCTCGACCTGCACCCGCTCGTCGCCGAACACCTCCACGGCGATGGCGGCCAGTTCGTCGGCGTCCATCGCGCGATGGCTGGAGTTCTGCGTGATCACGACCTCGGCGAAGATCGGCTCGAAGGCCTCCAGCAGCCCGCGTACGTTCTTGTCGCCGCTGGCCCCGACCACGCCGATCAGCCGGCTGAAGTCGAAGGCCTCCCCGATCGCCTCGGCGGTCACCCGGGCGCCGGCCGGATTGTGCGCGGCGTCCAGCACGATGGTCGGCGACCGGCGTACGACCTCCATACGGCCCGGCGAGGAGACGGCCGCGAAGGCCTTGCGGACGGTGTCGACGTCGAGCGGCTCGGCGCGCAGCGCGCCGACCCCGAAGAACGCCTCCACGGCGGCGAGCGCCACGGCGGCGTTGTGCGCCTGGTGGGCGCCGTGCAGCGGGAGATAGACCTCGGGGTACTCGCCGCCGAGGCCGCGCAGGGTGACGAGCTGTCCGCCGACGGCGACCGTCCGGGAGACCACCCCGAACTCCAGCCCCTCACGGGCGACCGTCGCGTCGACCTCCACGGCCTTCTTCAACAGCACCTGCGCCGCGTCCACCGGCTGCTGGGCCAGGATCACGGTGGCGTCCTGCTTGACGATGCCCGCCTTCTCCGTGGCGATCTCGGCGGGCGTCTCGCCGAGCCGGTCGGTGTGGTCCAGGTCGATGGGGGTGACGACGGCGACATCACCGTCGATGACGTTCGTGGCGTCCCAGGAGCCGCCCATGCCCACCTCGACGACGGCCACGTCGACGGGCGCGTCCGCGAAGGCGGCGTACGCCATGCCGGTCAGCACCTCGAAGAAGGACAGCCGGTACTCCTGCTGGGCGTCGACCATCTCGATGTACGGCTTGATGTCGTGGTACGTCTCGATGAACCGCTCGGCGTCGATGGCGGCGCCGTCGAGGCTGATGCGCTCGGTGATCGACTGGACGTGCGGGGAGGTGTACCGGCCCGTGCGCAGTTCGAAGGCGCCGAGGAGGGCCTCGATCATGCGGGCGGTGGAGGTCTTGCCGTTCGTGCCCGTGATGTGGATCGAGGGGTACGAGCGCTGCGGCTCGCCCAGGACGTCCATCAGCGCGGCGATACGGCTGACCGAGGGCTCCAGCTTGGTCTCGCCCCAGCGGGTGGCGAGCTCCGCTTCGACTTCGCGCAGGGCCTTGTCGACCTCGGGGTCCTCGGGGCGCGCCGGTACGTCTGCCTGCGGCGGGCCGCCCTGGGTGCGCAGGGTGCGGCTGCCGGCCTCGATGACCGCGAGATCGGGGTCGCGGTCGGTCTCTTCCGCGATGATCTCGTCGAAGGGGTCGCTTTCACTCACGGGGCCCAGTCTACGGAGGCGGACTGACAGACGTGGGCGAAGGCCCCCGGAACCCAAGGTTCCGGGGGCCTTCGATGTCGTACGTACGCCTACGCGGACGGCAGCCTGTCCAGCTGGGACTGGATCCTCGCGATGTCCTCGTCCGCCTTCGCCAGGCGGCCGCGGATCTTCTCCACGACGTTGTCCGGGGCCTTCGCCAGGAAGGCCTCGTTGCCGAGCTTGGCCGTGGCCTGGGCCTTCTCCTTCTCCGCCGCCGCGAGGTCCTTCGCGAGGCGCTTGCGCTCCGCCGCGATGTCGATCGTGCCGGAGAGGTCGAGGGCGACCTCCGCGCCCGCGACCGGCAGGGTCGCCGTGGCCGTGAAGGCGCCGCCCTCCGGCTGGAGGCGCAGGAGCTGGCGGATGGCGGCCTCGTGGGGCGCCAGTGCCGTGCCGTCCAGGGTCAGCCGGGCCGGGACGCGCTGGCCGGGCTGGAGGCCCTGGTCGGCGCGGAAGCGGCGGACCTCGGTGATGACCGACTGGAGGCTCTCGATCTCCCGTTCGGCCGCCTTGTCGCGGAAGCCACTGTCCTTCGGCCACTCGGCGATGACGACCGACTCGCCACCCGTAAGGGTGGTCCAGAGGGTCTCGGTGACGAACGGGACCACCGGGTGCAGCAGCTTGAGCGTGACGTCGAGGACCTCGCCCAGGACTCGCTTGGAGACCTCGGCCGGCGCGCCGCCCGCCTGGAAGGTGGTCTTGGACAGCTCGACGTACCAGTCGAAGACCTCGTCCCACGCGAAGTGGAACAGCGCGTCGGAGAGCTTCGCGAACTGGAAGTCCTCGTAGAGCGCGTCGACTTCGGCGACGACGGAGTTGAGGCGGGAGAGGATCCAGCGGTCCGTCGCCGACATCTGCTCGGGCGCCGGCAGCGGGCCCTCCACCGTCGCGCCGTTCATCAGCGCGAAGCGGGTCGCGTTCCAGATCTTGTTGGCGAAGTTGCGGGAGCCCTGGACCCAGTCCTCGCCGATCGGGACGTCGACGCCGGGGTTGGCGCCGCGGGCGAGGGTGAAGCGGAGCGCGTCGCTGCCGTACTTGTCCATCCAGTCCAGCGGGTTGACCGCGTTGCCGAAGGACTTCGACATCTTCTTGCCGAACTGGTCGCGGACCATGCCGTGCAGGGCGATGGTGTGGAACGGCGGTGTGCCGTCCATCGCGTACAGGCCGAACATCATCATCCGGGCGACCCAGAAGAAGAGGATGTCGTAGCCGGTGACCAGGACGGAGTTCGGGTAGAACTTCGCGAGCGACTCGGTCTGTTCGGGCCAGCCGAGGGTCGAGAAGGGCCACAGGCCGGAGGAGAACCAGGTGTCGAGGACGTCGGTGTCCTGGTGCCAGCCCTCGCCGGTCGGGACCTCGTCGCCCGGACCGACGCAGACGACCTCACCGTTCGGGCCGTACCAGACGGGGATCCGGTGACCCCACCACAACTGCCGTGAAATACACCAGTCGTGGAGGTTGTCGACCCAGTCGAAGTACCGCTTCTCCATCTCCTGCGGGTGGATCTTGACACGGCCGTCGCGGACGGCGTCACCGGCGGCCTTCGCCAGCGGGCCGACCTTGACCCACCACTGCATGGACAGGCGCGGCTCGATGGTGGTCTTGCAGCGCGAGCAGTGGCCGACGGAGTGGACGTACGGCCGCTTCTCGGCGACGATCCGGCCCTCGGCGCGCAGCGCGGCGACGATCGCCGACCGCGCTTCCAGTCGGTCCAGGCCCTGGAAGGGGCCGTGGGCGGTGATGACGGCGTGCTCGTCCATGATCGTGACGGCCGGCAGGTCGTGCCGCTGGCCGATCTCGAAGTCGTTCGGGTCGTGGGCCGGGGTGACCTTGACGGCGCCGGTGCCGAACTCGGGGTCGACGTGCTCGTCCGCGACGACGGGGATACGGCGGCCGGTGAGGGGCAGCTCGATCTCGCGGCCGACGAGGTGGCGGTAGCGCTCGTCCTCGGGGTGGACGGCGACGGCTGTGTCGCCGAGCATCGTCTCGGCGCGGGTCGTCGCCACGACGATGGAGTCGTCGCCCTCGCCGTACCGGATGGAGACGAGCTCACCCTCGTCGTCCTGGTACTCCACCTCGATGTCGGAGATCGCGGTGAGGCAGCGCGGGCACCAGTTGATGATGCGCTCGGCGCGGTAGATGAGCTCGTCGTCGTAGAGCCGCTTGAAGATGGTCTGGACGGCCTGGGAGAGCCCTTCGTCCATGGTGAAGCGCTCACGCGACCAGGCCACGCCGTCGCCGAGCCGACGCATCTGCCCGGAGATCTGCCCGCCGGACTCGCCCTTCCACTGCCAGACCCGCTCGACGAAAGCCTCGCGGCCGAGGTCGTGCCGGGACTTGCCCTCCTTGCCGAGCTCACGCTCGACGACGTTCTGGGTGGCGATACCCGCGTGGTCCATGCCGGGCTGCCAGAGCGTCTCGTACCCCTGCATGCGCTTACGGCGGGTCAGTGCGTCGATGAGGGTGTGCTCGAAGGCATGGCCCAGGTGCAGGCTGCCGGTGACGTTCGGCGGCGGAATGACAATGGTGTACGGCGGCTTGTCACTCTTCTCGTCGGCCTCGAAGTAACCCCGCTCCACCCAGCGCTCGTACAGCGGCCCCTCTACGTCGGCCGGCGCGTACTGGGTCGGCAGTTCGGTGTTGGGCGCTGGTGGCTGCTGCTGAGCGTTCTCGGTCACGGGGTCAGTTTAGGGGTGTCGCGGTGGTGTCCCGAAACGGCTTTGTTCTGTAACGGTGGGGGCCCCGATGCCATGCGCCCGTTGTGATTGCGCCAGGATGTCGTGAACACATAAGCATCTGGAGGGGAACCCAGTAATGAGCTACAACCAGCCGGGCCCGTACGGCGGGCAGCCCCAGCAGCCCGGACCGTACGGCCAGCCGGGTCCGTACGGCCAGCAGCCGCAGGCTCCGCAGCCCGGCTATGGCTACCCCCAGCAGCCGCAGGCACCCCAGCCGGGTTACGGCTACCCCCAGCAGGGCGGCGTCCCGCCCCAGCAGCCCCCGTACGGCGGCCAGCCTCCCTACGGCCAGCAGCCGCAGTACGGCACCGTCCCCCAGCCCCCGGCCCCGGGCGGCGGCAAGAAGAAGACGGGGATCATCCTCGGCGCGGTGGCGGTCGTGGCCGCGATCGGCGTGGGCGTGTATTTCGTGGTCGGCGGGGGTGGGGGCAGCAGCTCGGACGCCGGGGACGACGGCCCGCACAAGCTGACCACTCCGGCCACCGTCCTCACTGAGTACAAGAAGAGCAAGGGCGGCAGTGCCGGCGGCGGGATGACCGAGAAGGACCTCAAGGACGCCGAGAAGTGGGGTGTGAAGAACCCCAAGGACGTCAACGCGGACTACCAGGCCGGTGAGGACGAGAGCAACCCGCTGGCGGGCAAGCTGCTGTCGTTCGGCGGTGTCTACGGCGAGATCGAGGACCCCGAGAAGGCGGTCGACGGCCTCTTCGCCTCCATGAAGAAGGACGCCGCCAAGCAGAACGTCACCTTCAAGGGCGATCCGAAGCCGTACACCCCCGAGGGGTTCGACGGCACCGTCCTGAAGTGCCAGCAGGCCACGATGGAGAACACCGGGGCCACGGCGGGTTCGGGTGAGCCGACCGAGATGAACATGACGTACTGCATCTGGGGCGACTACAGCACCATCGGGTTCGTGATGCCCATGGAGATCGCCGACATCGCGGCCGGCAAGGACGCCGACCCGACGCAGGCGGCCGAGCTCACCGCCAAGCTCCGCAAGGAAGTTCGTGTGAAGATCTGACACGCCGAGCAACGATGAAGGGGCCCCGGTCCGTTGACCGGGGCCCCTTCACACGTCAGTTGGTGCTACGCCGTCTTCTGCTCCCCCGGCCCGCGCCCGTTCCGCGCCTCGCGGGGGATCAGGGTCGGGTTGACGTTGGAGTGGACCACGTCCGCTGTGATGACGACCCTGGCCACGTCCTTGCGGGACGGGACCTCGTACATCACGGACATGAGGACTTCCTCCATGATGGCGCGCAGGCCCCGCGCGCCGGTCTGGCGGAGGATGGCCTGGTCGGCGATGGCTTCCAGGGCCTCGCGTTCGAAGTCCAGCTCCACGCCGTCGAGTTCGAAGAGGCGCTGGTACTGCTTCACGAGCGCGTTGCGGGGCTCTACCAGGATCTGGAGCAGGGCCTCGCGGTCCAGGTTGTGGACCGAGGTGATGACCGGGAGCCGGCCGATGAACTCGGGGATCATGCCGAACTTGACCAGGTCCTCGGGCATGACGTCCTCGAACTGGTCCTTGGCCTCCAGTTCGCGCTTCGAGCGGATGGTCGCGCCGAAGCCGATGCCCTTGGCGCCGGCCCGGGACTCGATGATCTTCTCCAGGCCCGCGAAGGCACCGCCCACGATGAACAACACGTTCGTCGTGTCGATCTGGATGAACTCCTGGTGGGGGTGCTTGCGGCCGCCCTGGGGCGGGACCGAGGCCGTCGTGCCTTCGAGGATCTTGAGCAATGCCTGCTGGACGCCCTCGCCGCTCACGTCCCGCGTGATCGACGGGTTTTCACTCTTCCGCGCGACCTTGTCGATCTCATCGATGTAGATGATCCCGGTCTCGGCCTTCTTGACGTCGTAGTCCGCCGCCTGGATCAGCTTCAGCAGGATGTTCTCGACGTCCTCGCCGACATAGCCCGCCTCCGTCAGCGCCGTCGCGTCCGCGATCGCGAACGGGACGTTGAGCATCCGGGCCAGGGTCTGGGCCAGCAGGGTCTTCCCGGAGCCCGTGGGGCCCAGCAGAAGGATGTTCGACTTCGCCAACTCGATGGCGTCCTCGCGGCTTTGACCGCCGCCGTTCTCACCGGCCTGGACCCGTTTGTAGTGGTTGTACACCGCGACGGAGAGCGCCTTCTTGGCCGCCTCCTGGCCGACCACATACCCCTCAAGGAACTCATAGATCTCGCGGGGCTTCGGGAGCTCCTCCCAGCGCACCTCGCTGGTCTCCGCGAGCTCTTCCTCGATGATCTCGTTGCAGAGATCGATGCACTCGTCGCAGATGTACACACCGGGCCCTGCGATGAGCTTCTTGACCTGCTTCTGGCTCTTGCCGCAGAACGAGCACTTGAGCAGATCGCCGCCGTCACCGATGCGTGCCACGGTGTGCTTCCCCTTCGCCTGGGAGACGCCTAGGTCCAGCGGCTCCTGGTGCTGCCTTAATCCGACGGTACCTTGCCGGGGCCCTCGTTCGGGCCCCCCTTGGCACGGTTCACTTTGTCGTGCACCGTGCCAAGGAGCGGCCGACGATACAGCCTCCGGCTCAGCGCACGGCTGCGTTGTTCATCTTCCGCGTGGAGATGATCTGGTCGATCAGGCCGTACGACAGGGCGTCCTCGGCCGTGAGGATCTTGTCGCGCTCGATGTCCTCGCGGATCTTCTCGATCGGCGTGGTGGAGTGCTTGGCCAGCATCTCCTCCAGCTGCGCGCGCATCCGGAGGATCTCGTTCGCGGCAATCTCCAGGTCCGAGACCTGACCGCGGCCCGTCTCGCTGTACGGCTGGTGGATCAGCACGCGCGCGTTCGGCAGCGCCATGCGCTTGCCGGGCGTACCGGCCGCCAGCAGGATGGCGGCGGCGGAGGCCGCCTGACCCATGCAGACCGTCTGGATGTCCGGCTTCACGAACTGCATCGTGTCGTAGATGGCCGTCAGCGCGGTGAAGGAGCCACCGGGGCTGTTGATGTAGACCGAGATGTCCCGGTCGGGGTCCATCGACTCCAGGCACAGCAGCTGCGCCATGACGTCGTTGGCGGAGGCGTCGTCGATCTGCACGCCGAGGAAGATCACCCGCTCCTCGAAGAGCTTCGCGTACGGGTCGTACTCACGAATGCCCTGTGAGGTGCGCTCGACGAAGCGCGGGATGACATAGCGGGACTCGGCGACGGGGCCGGTGTACTCGGCCTGCGGACGGTCGTAGAGGCCGTTGCCGGGGAAGGTGTTCACGGTGTCTCCAAAAGGCTGTGGCGGTGGCTGGGGGCGGGTGGAGGCTGGTACGGCCCTGTGGTGGGTCCTGAGGGCCCGTACAGGTCCTTACGCCGCTCCGGTACCGCCGCCGCCCGGCATGCCGGCGGCCGTGGGGATGACGTCGTCGATGAGGCCGTAGTCCTTGGCCTCGAAGGCGTCGAACCAGCGGTCGCGGTCCGAGTCGCGGGTGATCTGCTCGATCGTCTGGCCCGTGTGCTGCGAGGTGAGCTCGGCCATGCGCTTCTTGGTGTGCAGCAGTCGCTCGGCGTGGATCTTGATGTCCGAGGCCGAGCCGGCGAGGCCGGCGGACGGCTGGTGGATCAGGATCTCGGCGTTCGGCAGCGCGAAGCGCTTGCCGGGGGTGCCCGCGCTGAGCAGGAACTGGCCCATGGAGGCGGCGAGGCCCATGGCGATGGTCACCACGTCGTTCTTGATGTACTGCATGGTGTCGTAGATCGCCATGCCGGCCGTGATCGAGCCGCCGGGGCTGTTGATGTACATGTAGATGTCCTTGTCCGGGTCTGCGGCAAGGAGCAACAGCTGCGCGGTGATCTTGTTCGCGATGTCGTCGTCGACCGGCTGGCCGAGGAAGATGATCCGCTCGTTGAGCAGTCGGTTGTAGACATGGTCGCCGAGGCCACCGCCGATGGAAGGCTCGCCGGCGGCGGAGGGCATCAGATTCGTCACGTATCCACCTGCTCGTCTTACGACGGCGCCGGGCCGTCTCACGTTTCCCTGCGGGGCTGGAGCCGCGGTGACTCCCCTGCCCTCGTATTCATGGACCCTAACGCGCTGGTCCCTTCGGGGAATCCCGGAGTGGGGAGTGTTCGCCGGGGGCGTAGAGCCTGCGGCGGGTGGGCCGACGCCTACTCGCCGTGACTGCGGCGGCAGGTGAGCGGCCACAGGTCCATTGTGGTCGATCGCGCGGTTCCCCGCGCCCCTGACGGGGCGCCCCCGGCCGCCGTGTGCAAGGAAGGCCCCGGGGAGTGTCTTGACGCTGTTGGTTAATCCGGGGCCCTGCGTGACGTCGGCCTTCGAGACCCGGTTGTGGTCTTGAAGGCCGACGTTGT
>NZ_JAVRBF010001171.1:0-253 GCF_032436805.1 Streptomyces sp. P17
CGAAGGTTTCTTCTCAACAATAGGTTGGTCAGTCAAGGCTTTCTTGGTACCGACCAGAAGGCGCTCGCTGACTGGAGCTAAGGTTTCGGTGTCTGAAACCAGTACCGTGCTGGTCAAGCCAGTTCGGTTGTCCAAGGTATCGCGGTAAACCAGAGTCCGCTCTCCCTTTTGACCGGCACGCTCTAGCCTGCCTTCACCAACCAGAAGCTGGTCGGTTTCAATACGCTCCACTGCATAATCAACAGCAACAACT
>NZ_JAVRBF010001172.1:0-253 GCF_032436805.1 Streptomyces sp. P17
TGCTGACGTTCCGTCAGTTGGTGGGGCGGGGCTAGAAAGACAGGATCTTCCTCGCTCGTTGCCGCCAAGAGATTGCGGGTCTGATCCGTGGCAACCAGATCGAACTGTGTCAGCTGGCGCAGGGCGGTGGTTACGTCCTTGGCCGAGACCTGCTCTCCAGGAGCCTTCAGTAGACGGCGCATTACAGGGTTCGAAAGCTCAAATGTTTCGGCTTCAGATATATTGCGCAGCAGCGTGATTAGTGTGCGCCTGT
>NZ_JAVRBF010001173.1:0-253 GCF_032436805.1 Streptomyces sp. P17
TTCTGAAGTACCCCAGCTTGGAAGTAATGCTTGATATGGTCGATAATATGGAAAATGATATTCGTGTTATCATTGATTAAAGTTAAAGAAATTTATGAATTATGAAAGTGTTGAAGCTCTTGTTAAACAAGAACAAATAGACAGTGGTGGCAGTTTTATTACTGGCGTGGATATTGAAAACTATCTTAATAAAATAAGATTGAAGGCCGAGTTAGTCACACATTATGTTGAAGGCGAATGTGCAGGTTTTGTA
>NZ_JAVRBF010001174.1:0-253 GCF_032436805.1 Streptomyces sp. P17
GGAATTCGTTCATCTTGGCATTGATGCCCAGCTCTTCAATACTTTCCGGGCCGGTAATACCAAAATTAATCAGCTTCTTGGCACGCTCAAGGTCTTCTTTATGTTTGAAAACAATCGCGCCACCTTCGATGGTGTGAAACAACTTGGTGGCATGAAAGCTCAGGGTTGCGGCATCACCGTAGCTAAGCAGGCACTGTTGTTTGTACCTGACACCAAAGGCGTGTGAGGCGTCATATACCACTTTTAAATTGTG
>NZ_JAVRBF010001175.1:0-253 GCF_032436805.1 Streptomyces sp. P17
TGGTGCCGGGGAGTTGCATCTTAGTCGCGATCTGATAGGCGAGCGCAGCGGCCCATCCGACAGTCATACCCACCTCGGAGTTCTCCGCCTCACAGGTACGCACAAGCCGTTTCTCTTCGCCCACGATCGCGCCCTCAGCCGGAGGATTCGCTGTCGAGAGCCCGAAATACGAGATCGGGAAGCCCGTCGCCGCCGACATCTCGATCGCATACGCCTCCTGGGCGGCGCGGAAGTTCTTCAAATCGGAGGCGGT
>NZ_JAVRBF010001176.1:0-253 GCF_032436805.1 Streptomyces sp. P17
CAGACTTTCGTCGCCAAGATGCGATTCCGAGGGCGCTGTTTCCCGGATGGCATCCGGGCTACCACGCCGTTATCGGTGCGTGCAGCGCACCCTACGGTGCTGCCATGGGCGACGGGTAGGGTGCGCCGTGCGCACCGATCTTGTCGTGTATCAGGCGGTGCGCATTGCGCCCCCTGTGGGCACTAGCGTGTCCAGCTACCCAGCAGCGCGGGCAACTCTGCCAGGCTGCTGATTTGCGCGTCTGGTGTGGTCT
>NZ_JAVRBF010001177.1:0-253 GCF_032436805.1 Streptomyces sp. P17
GCTTAAGAACGGCATTGTGGTCGCTGACGCAAAAGTCGCGGTCAAGGACGTCAAGGGCAACGACGCACAGACCGAACGTCAGGCTCTGGAAGGTCGTGCTTCTGGGCTCGGGCTCGCTTACGACGCTGAAACGTCTGATGAAGACCTTCTCAACGCCGTTCTGGAAGCTGAGCAGAATCAGACCCAGACTGAGCGTGAGACGCTTCTCGCTGAAGCTCGCGCCCTGGGCTTGAATCCGAATGCCAACACCGGC
>NZ_JAVRBF010001178.1:0-253 GCF_032436805.1 Streptomyces sp. P17
CGGAGCCCGGATGCGGATCGCAGGCGCGGCCGATCCGGCAACGGTCTCGGCGATCATCAAGACGCTGGCCAGGGACGTGGGACGGCGATGATCCCGGTCCCGAGTGGCGTGCAGGTCTGGCTGGCCACGGGTCACACCGACATGCGCAAGGGTTTTGATGGGTTGGCGCTGCTGGTGCAGGAGACGCTGCATCGCAATCCACACAACGGCAACCTGTTTGTGTTCCGCGGGCGGCGGGGCTCGCTGATCAAGG
>NZ_JAVRBF010001179.1:0-253 GCF_032436805.1 Streptomyces sp. P17
GCCCGCTGCTCGGCACGCTGATCGTCACGCTGTGCTGGGTCGGCAACTTCTACACCGCGTACATGGCGACCATCGGCGCCGCGCTCGTACTCCTGCTCCGCCTCGTGATCGCGCACGAGCTGCGGATCCGGGTGATCGTCCGCGCGGTGGTGACCGTGCTGCTCGGCATCGGCCTGGCCGCGCCGGTCCTGGTCCCGGTCTTCCTCGGCTCCACGCACGCGTACCCGGGCTTGAACTCGTTGGTCCAGCCCGG
>NZ_JAVRBF010001180.1:0-253 GCF_032436805.1 Streptomyces sp. P17
TGTGACGCTCCCGAAGGCTGTCCACGATGTCCTGCCTGGATGGCCGAATCAGGTCGTCCAGCTCCTTGCCGAAGACCAGCTCGTGCATCTGCTTGATGTCGTCCAGCTCCAGGCGCGCCCCCTTGGTCGCCCAGCGCTTCAGCATCGGGACGCCCTTGAGGAGCATCCTCTGGTGGCCCTTGACGATCATGGAGGCCGCCTCAGTGAAGTTCTGAATGCCCATGTAGGCGTTCTTCGTGGCGAAGGCGATGTC
>NZ_JAVRBF010001181.1:0-253 GCF_032436805.1 Streptomyces sp. P17
GAATTTTACACATCAGCTAAAAGTACATCAGTCAGTAGGGTAACCCTTTACAATCATCTTATTGTCTCGAATACCTTTGTTAAGTCTTGGCATTATTGTTATCTGTGCATTTGTCAAGATGGAACTATAACAGAAGAGATAATTTTAGGAGATAAAACATGCATTTATTCTATCTCCTAATATGCATTTCCGCTTTATATTGATTGAGGTTTGGGTAAATGCACCATTCTTATTCTTTATAAGGTATATGTCT
>NZ_JAVRBF010001182.1:0-253 GCF_032436805.1 Streptomyces sp. P17
GTGCGCGCACCCCAGTCATAGCCGGCGACGACGGCCTTCTCGATCTTCAAGGCGTCCATCAGCGCGATGATGTCGACCGCAAGCGCAGCCTGCTCGCCGTTCCTGATCGCCTCGCCGGAAAGAAAGCGCGTGGTGCCGTAGCCGCGCAGATGCGGAACGATGACGCGATGTCCGGCCTTCGCCAGCAGCGGCGCCACATCGACGAAGCTGTGGATGTCATAGGGCCAGCCGTGCAGCAGGATCACGACGGGAC
>NZ_JAVRBF010001183.1:0-253 GCF_032436805.1 Streptomyces sp. P17
GTTGAGGCTCTCCACGTGCTGAATGTTGAGCGTCGAGTAGACGTCGATGCCGGCGGCGAGGATCTCCTCGACATCGAGGAAGCGCTTGGGGTGGCGGCTCTCCGGCCCGTTGGTGTGCGCGAGCTCGTCGACGAGGACGAGCTGCGGGCGGCGTGCCAGCACGGCATCGAGGTCCATTTCCTCGACCACGCGGCCCTTGTACTCCATGCGCCGGCGCGGGATCACCTCGAGGCCTTCGACGAGCGCCTGCGTC
>NZ_JAVRBF010001184.1:0-253 GCF_032436805.1 Streptomyces sp. P17
GAACATCCCGGAACCCAGGCCTAAATAACTGGCGCCGTTTTCAAAAAATTCTTTGGCGTTTTCTTTACTGATGCCACCGACACCCATCAAGGGCAATTTGCCAAGAGGCGCTTGGATATCTTTGAAAAATCTCGGTGTAACTACTGCTGCTGGAAAAACTTTGACGATGTCCGCCCCTTGGGCAAACATTTGATTGACCTCTGACGGTGTCATCGCAGCCGGTACTGCCAATACACCTTTTTCATTGGCGTAG
>NZ_JAVRBF010001185.1:0-253 GCF_032436805.1 Streptomyces sp. P17
TGTTTTAATCAAACTGCGAAAGCTCGAAAGGTTGTTCAATCATTTCTAACGATATTTTGACTTACCGGTCCCCGGAATTTGTTGATGGTCAAAGCGATTCAGTCGGTCTGCAGATCCACTTCAACTTGTCTCCGAAATGTGCGAATTCTCTCAACCATCTCATTAAACTCTTGGATAGTTGTGCCGTTGATCTTCTCAACGGCAGTGGCGATTACTTCTGCCTTCGTGGCGCCTCCGCAAACTACTCCAGCCG
>NZ_JAVRBF010001186.1:0-253 GCF_032436805.1 Streptomyces sp. P17
GCCGATTGGAACGAAGCCCGGCGTCGTCTGCCGGTGATCCGTCGTCTGGCGGAAAATCGAACGCGCACCCGGGCCGACGTTGTTGCCGGCGCGGCCGAGTTGGGATTCGGCGCCACGCAGATCTACGCGTTCTTGCGCGCTTATCTGGACGACCCAAGGCTGACCACTCTGTTGCCGGCCGGGTGTGGGCCTCCATGGGGGTACTCGAAGCTCAAAGCGGAAGTGAATGCCGTGATTGAGGAAGCAATTGACG
>NZ_JAVRBF010001187.1:0-253 GCF_032436805.1 Streptomyces sp. P17
CTGATCCTGGTGGCGACCCGGGCGCTGGAGAACTCGCGGCTGAAGCGCGAGGTGCGGGAGCTCAAGCAGCTGGCGCCGGTTTCCGGCTCGCTGGTCGGCCACTCGCCATGCATGAACCAGCTGCGCCAGACCATCGAGCGCGCCGCGAAGGCGAACAGCCGCATCATGATCGTCGGCCCCTCCGGCGCCGGCAAGGAGCTCGCCGCCCGCACGCTGCACGTACTGTCGGCGCGCGCGCAGGGGCCTTTCGTGG
>NZ_JAVRBF010001188.1:0-253 GCF_032436805.1 Streptomyces sp. P17
GTCCGCAAGAAGGGAACGCTGAAGGGGCTCGACTTTGCGGATCAAGTCAAAGCACGAATTGGCGCCGCGTAATATGCGGATCTTTGTTCACGCTTGAACTTGGCCGGAAAGCATCGAGATTTGCGTAGTTAGGATCGGTAACACTAGATGATTGGCTCCATCGACGTTAGAAAGCGTATGGTCATCGTCGGAGCAGCCATGCTGAGGGACATGCGGACTCGGTTCGGCCGCAGCTACTGGGGCTATCTGATTG
>NZ_JAVRBF010001189.1:0-253 GCF_032436805.1 Streptomyces sp. P17
GGCAAAACCCTTGGCGATGCCCGCCGCAGCGCTGCCGGATATTTCGGCGACCTATCCAAGGAACTGCAGGCCGACACGAATCAGGAGCGTAGAGCGGCGCAGGACCTGACGGGCTCTTGGGGTGGGGGTATTGGCGGGTTTGCCGGCGATCTAGCCTATACCTTGCCTCTGGCTTCGGTCGGCGTCGCTGCGAAGGGGGCCGGCGCTGCAAAGGCCATCGGTCAGGCAGCCTTGGGTGGTGCTTTGCAAGGTG
>NZ_JAVRBF010001190.1:0-253 GCF_032436805.1 Streptomyces sp. P17
CAGGCTCTAATATCGTGGTTTGTTCTCACCAACCCCTTCCGAGCGCTTTCATGACCTTGTCCATCGCCGTTGCCCAGCTCAATTTCACCGTTGGCGATATGGCGGGCAACGCGCAAAAAATCATTGATGCCGCCCGCACCGCCCACGCCCAGGGCGCACGGCTGCTGCTGACGCCCGAACTCTCGGTCTGCGGCTATATCGCGGAAGACCTGTTTTTGCGCCCGGCCTTCATCGCTGCGTGTGACGAGGCCGT
>NZ_JAVRBF010001191.1:0-253 GCF_032436805.1 Streptomyces sp. P17
CTGGCCATCGTCGGGATGCCGGTGAGCGCGATGCCGGCCGAGATGATCCGCGAGATTTTGCAGGGCGGCACCTCGGTCTGTGCCGAGGCGGGGATTCCGGTGGCGGGCGGGCATTCCATCGACTCGCCCGAACCGATTTACGGGCTGGCCGTGATCGGGCTGGTCGCGCCGGAAAAGCTGCGCCGGAACGGTGGCGCGCGGCTTGGCGACAAGCTGATCCTGACAAAGGGGCTGGGTGTGGGCCTTTACTCGG
>NZ_JAVRBF010001192.1:0-253 GCF_032436805.1 Streptomyces sp. P17
CGTGCCCGCCTCGCGGGTGAGCCGCTCTGGAAGATGCGCTATGACCAGGTCGGGAGTGTCGCCGACGAGATCCTGAAACTCGATACCGCCGTCACGGCGACGATCCGTGACGACACGGGTGCGGTCATCGCGACCGCCATCAAGCCCGGGCCGCTCGTCGTCGACTGCGAGGTGAGCCACCCCATCACCTACCGCAACGGACTGATCGAGGTACGGGCGGGGACGCTCAAGATCGGTTACACGCGGGCGTTCG
>NZ_JAVRBF010001193.1:0-253 GCF_032436805.1 Streptomyces sp. P17
TGTGGCTCCACTGCTCCAGCTGCGAGGAGCCTATGCCGATGTAGCCGAGTGCGGAAATCTCCATACAGGTTCCTTAAGTGTGTTCTTCGCACGCGTTGGTCGCGCGCGGCCCCTTCGCCGGAGTTTGATGCCGACGCGGCGCGATCGTGCCCAAAGCCTTGCGGCCGCATCGCATTTGCAGCATCGTGAGCCTGCGTACCCGGCGGCACAAGGACGAAAATAGAAATGTCCAAGGAGCGGACGAGCGACGGAC
>NZ_JAVRBF010001194.1:0-252 GCF_032436805.1 Streptomyces sp. P17
CGGCGACCTCGGGCCCAATCAATCCTACGCGAGACGGCCAGCCTGATCGGGATGCGCACCTTTGCAGGAGGTGGCATCTCGCACACCTCCCCGGCGCTCGACACGTCGGGCATCTCGGCTGCTGTGGCGGATGGCCTGGCTGGTGTCCGGATTGTGATGGTGGACCCGACCTCGGGTGTGGAGCGTCTGGTGGATGCGCGGATCGAGATGGCTGGCCGTCGGTCGGCATCGACGGTGAGGAGACGCTGATGA
>NZ_JAVRBF010001195.1:0-252 GCF_032436805.1 Streptomyces sp. P17
GGGTCATGGAAACGGGGCCGGCCTTCCTGACCTCGGAAACGACCGAGGACGTGACCATCCTGACCACCTTCGATCAGCGCATCCAGCGCGCGGCGGAAAAGGCGGTGGCGGATGTGTTCAAGTCGAAGGTGGCGGAAGGGTCCAAGGCGCAGGCCGCCGTGGTGGTGATGTCGGCGGACGGGGCGGTGCGCGCCATCGTCGGAGGGCGCGACAATACGGCCGATGGGGTGTTCAACCGGGCGACTCAGGCGC
>NZ_JAVRBF010001196.1:0-252 GCF_032436805.1 Streptomyces sp. P17
CGGTATAGCCAAGTGCGAAGCGAGGCCCGTCCTTCGAACCCTCTGAGGCCTCGCCAGGCGGCCAGCAGGGCATCCTGAAGGGCGTCCTCGGCGTCCTGGAAGGATCCAAGCATCCGGTAGCAATGCACCTGGAGTTCTCGGCGGTGCGGCTCGGTCAGTTGGCGGAACGCGTCGCCGTCGCCGGCCCGCGCCCTTGAGATCAGGTCGGCTGTCGCCAGCCTCACCATCGTGTCACCTCGCCTTGTCGAACCT
>NZ_JAVRBF010001197.1:0-252 GCF_032436805.1 Streptomyces sp. P17
GACGAATTGAAGATTATCAAGCCCTTGCCGCCGAGCTTGCCGGGGTCGCGGGGGTGACGCGGGCGGCGCCTCTGGTGCGGGGGCAGGTGAGGGTTTCGGCCGGCGACCGCTCGAACGTGGCCGAGGTCTATGGGCTGAGCCTGCCCGATCTTGAGGCGATCCCGCGTATCGCGGACCCGGCCACCGGTGTTGGGAAGCTGGAAGATTTCGACCGGGGGATCGCGGTTGGCTCGGGCATTGCGCGTGAGTTGG
>NZ_JAVRBF010000087.1:0-23216 GCF_032436805.1 Streptomyces sp. P17
CCAGCCGCAGCGGCGGCTGTGCGGCAGCCGAGACCGGGTGGGCGTCGGGCCTAGCGGTGCGGCCAGCCACAGCAGCGGCGGATGCAGCAGTGCGGCCGGCCGCGGCTGTGCAGGGCTGGCTGGTCGGCGTCCCCTTGTTCAGGTGTTCAAATGGCGGCTTGCGAAGTCCAGTTCCAGGCGTACCTGCTTGATGCGTTCGTCTACTACCAGGGAGCCGTGGCCGGCGTCGTAACGGTAGACCTCGTGGATTGCGGCGCGGGATTCCAGGCGCTTGACGTAGTTGTCGATCTGGCGGATGGGGCAGCGGGGGTCGTTCACGCCGGCGGAGATGTAGACAGGGGCCTTGACGTCGTCCACGTAGGTGATCGGGGAGGACGCCTCGAAGCGTTCCGGGACCTCCTCGGGGGTGCCGCCCAGGAGGGTGCGGTCCATGGCCTTCAGGGCTTCCATCTCGTCGTGGTAGGCCGTGACGTAGTCCGCCACCGGGACCGCCGCGATGCCCAGGGTCCAGGCGTCCGGCTGGGTGCCCAGGCCCAGGAGGGTGAGGTAGCCGCCCCAGGAGCCGCCCGTCAGGATCAGGCGGCTGGGGTCGGCCAGGCCTGAGGACACCGCCCATTCCCGGACCGCCGCGATGTCTTCCAGCTCGATCAGGCCCACGCGGTGCTTCAGGGCGTCCGTCCAGGCCCGGCCGTAGCCCGTCGAGCCCCGGTAGTTGACCCTGACGACCGCGTAACCGTGGTCCACCCAGGCCGCCGGTCCCGCGGCGAAGGCGTCGCTGTCGTGCCAGGTCGGGCCGCCGTGGATGTCGAAGACCGTGGGGAGGGGGCCGCCCGTGGAGTTCGCCGGCTTTTGGATCAGGGCGTGGATCCGGCCGCCGGGGCCCTCCACCCACACGTCCTCCACCGGGACCGAGCCCGGCGACTTCATCCCCGGTGGGTCCAGGACCACCTCGCCCTTCGTCGAGCGGACCGTCGACGGTTCGGCGGCCGAGGACCACAGGAACTCCACCGTGCCGTCGGGGCGGGCCGTCGCGCCCGAGACCGAGCCCTGCGGGGTGGGGATCCTTGTCAGGTCGCGGGTGGTGAGGTCGTAGCGGAAGAGCTCGCTGCGGGCCTCGTGGCTGTGCGCCACCAGCAGGCCCGAGCCGTCCGGATACCACTCCGCGCTCACATCGCCCGGGAGGTCCAGGGACAGGTCCGTTTCCTCGCCCGTCGCCACGTCCCACACCAGCGGCTCCCAGCGGCCGCGGCGCTGGTGGCCGACGAGGAGGCGGGTGTCGCCGTCGACCGGGGCGAAGCCCAGCACCTCCAGGCCCAGCTCGACGGTGCCGCCCTTGGTGTCGTCCAGCTCCGCGACCGCACTGCCGTCCGGGCGCAGGACGCGCAGCGCGGAGTGCATCGCGTCGCCGTGCTCGGTGTGCTCGACGGCGATCAGCGAACCGTCGTGGGAGAGATCACCCACGCCTGCCGACTCGCGGTGGCGGTAGAGCTCCGCCGGGGGCTCGCCGATGCGGGTGAGATGGATCGTCGTGCCCTCGTCGTCCGTGGAGCGGCCCACGATCGCCGTACGGCCGTCCCTGCCGAGGGCCAGGCCCGCGGGGTAGGAGGGGTCGAGGCCCGGGGTGGCCAGCTCGTCCTCGCCGCCGGCAAAGGGCTGGCGGCGCCAGACGCCGAACTCGTCGCCGTCCTTGTCGTCGAACCACCAGATCCAGGCGCCGTCCGGGGAGAGCACGCCGTCCGTCGTGCCGTTCGGGCGGTCCGTCACCTGGCGCTGCTCGCCTGTGGCGCGGTCCCAGGCGTACAGCTCGTACGTCCCCGTCGCGTTCGACACGAACAGGGAGCGGTCCGGGGCGTCCTCCGCCCAGTCCGGCAGTGACACCCGCGGCGCCCGGAAGCGCTTCTCCCAGTCCGGCATCTCCCGGTTCTGCTCCTGCTGATCCGGCGCGGCGGACCCGTTGCTCTCAGTCATGGCCCCATAGTGCCTGGCTCCGCCGACAATGCGCCGACCCGGTCCTCAGCCTGTGGACAACTCCTGCCGATCTGCGGGCCCGCTGCCCGTTGTCAGTGGTGCGGTGCACACTGCGGGGCATGACCGAATTGCGGAAGACCGTCGAAGCGTTCTGGGCCGCCTCGGAGGCCCGGGACTGGGAGGCGTTCGCGGAGACGCTCGCCGAGGATGTGCTGTACGAGGCGCCGTTGAGCCGGGAGCGGGTGCGGGGGCGGGAGGCGTATGTGCGGTTCAACCGGGAGTTTTCCGGGGACTGGCATGTGCGGGTCGAGCGGGTCGTCGCCGAGCCCGGTCAGGCCGTGTCCTGGATACGGTTCACGCTCGGGGACGAGGTGAACATCGGGATCTCCTTCTTCACCGGGGACGAGCATGGGCTGATCACCGGTGTCCCGGATTTCTGGCCGGACCCGTACGAGCCGCCTGCGAGCCGGGCCCATCTCACCGAGCGTTTCTGACCCCCGCCGGATCGGGGCTTCGGCCGTGCCCGTACCGTGGTGGCGTGTACCGGTTTCTGCTGACGCCCCGTTGGTGGGGGATCAACGTCTTCGTGCTGCTCGCCATCTCCTTCTGCATCTTCATGGGGGCATGGCAGCTGAGCCGGTTCGATGAGCGGGTGGAGGGCCAGCGGGGGGCCGGGGCGCGGGCCGCGTCCGACAAGCGGGAGGTCGCTCGGCCTCTTGCCGAGATGCTGCCGGTGGACAAGGCGACGGTCGGGAAGCAGGTCACGGCAACCGGGCGGTACGGGGAGCAGTTGCTCGTGCCGGATCGGGAGCTGGATGAGCGGCGGGGGTTCTACGTCCTGACGTTGCTGCGGACCGACGGTGGTTCGGCTCTGCCGGTGGTTCGGGGGTGGCTGCCCGGGGATGCGGATCCTGCCAAGGTGCCGGCTGCGCCTTCGGGGGAGGTCACCGTTACCGGGGCCTTGCAGGCGTCCGAGCAGCCCGGTGAGAACGGCGTGCCTGGGCAGGGGGGATCGCCTGCCGGGCAGACCGGGGCGATCAGTGCGGCTTCCTTGGTGAACCTTGTTCCTTACGACGTCTATGACGCGTGGGTGACCCTGAACCGGGGGGACGCGGGGATGAAGACCGTGCCGGTGAGTGGGGCACGGGACTCCGGGTTGGATCTGAAGGCATTCCAGAACCTTGGGTACACCGGGGAATGGTTCGTCTTTGCCGGGTTCGTGGTCTTTATGTGGTTCCGATTGCTGCGGCGTGAGGTGGAGTTCGCGCGGGACGCGGAGCTGGGGCTGGTGGCGCAGGAGGACGACGACCGGGTTGCCGTGTGAGGGCTGCCGGCCTGCGCCCGCCCTACGCCCCCGCCAGTACCCCGGTCCAGTAAACCGTCCCCGCGCAAGCCCCCGGGATCGTCACCTGCGCTGTAGGCGCCCCCGGCTCGGCCGTGTTCGACACCGTCACCGTGCCGTCGTTCGTGCCGTCCTCTGTCATGAGTTGGGTGGAGGTGCCGGTGTCGCCGCCCGTCGAGGTGCCCTCGGTGGTGGTGCCGCCGTCCGTGGGCGTGGGGTCGGGGCTGGGGTCGCCACCGCCGCCGACCGTGCCGCCGGAGGTCTCGCCGGTCGAGGGGCAGGCCTCCAAGGGGACCCAGGCGAACTTCACCTCGTACGAGGAGCCCGGCTGGAGCAGGAGGGACGTCAGTTCCAGGGACGGGTCGGGGAGGGCCGTCGCCGGGTCGCCGGAGATATGGCGGGCCGTGGTGATCTTCGTCTGGTTCGCCGCTCCCGCTCCCAGAGCGCCGAGCGAGCCCGGGCTCGTCACCGTGCACGCCTCCACCGAGGAGTTCGTGAAGCGGAACGTGCCGTAGACGGTGTTCACCCCGTCCGGCGCGTCCGCGCCCGACGCGGCGACCGCCAGCTGTTCCGCCGTACAGATGGCCGCGTCCGTGCCGCTGGTCACCGACGGGTCGGCCGAGCCGCCCGGGCCGGTGCCGTTGCCGTCGCCGTTGCCCTCGTTCTCCTTCTCCTCGCTCCCCTTGTCCTTGTCCTCGGTCTCGCCCGAGCCGCCGCCGGACGATCCCTGGCCCGTGTCGGGGTCGACGCCCTGGCTGGCACCGCCCTGGGCCTCGGTGCCGTGTCCTGCCACGGAGGGGTTGGCGCCCGGGCCGGTCGTCTGCGAGACATGCACCAGCGCCGGAACCGCCGTACCGACGAAGAGAGCCGCGGCCGCCATGCCGACAAGGGCCTGTCGCTTGCGCGCCCGCCGGGCGGGCACCGCGCGGCGCAGGTGCTCAAGGGTGCCGTCGCGCGGCTCGATCTCCTGGACCGCGTCGTGCAGCAGCCTGCGCAGATCCAAGCCGTCCGAGCCGTCCGAGCCGTCCGAGCCGTCCGAGCCGTCCGAGCCGACGAGCCCGTCGGGCCCCTGGCCCAGCAGCCCTCGCGGAGCCGGCTCCTCCGAGCCGTCCTTCGCAGGACCCCGGGCCTGCGCCCCGCGGGCGCCGAGGTCGTCCGAGTCGGGCCCGGTCGGGCCCTGGCCGTCGGGGCCGTGGTTCACAGTTCTGTTCCCAGCGTGCGATTGCTTCGGCGTCCGGTCGTCCCGGGACAGACCCGGGTGACGCCGTCGTTCGTCGTGGTTCCTGCTCATGCCGGCGCCTCCATCGCGACCCGCAGCGCCGCGATGCCGCGCGAGCCGTACGCCTTGACCGAGCCCAGGGATATGCCGAGCGTCTCGGCGACCTGCGCCTCGGTCATGTCCGCGAAATACCGCAGGACGAGAACCTCGCGCTGGCGGCGCTGCAGCCCCTTCATCGCCTTGATCAGGGAGTCGCGCTCCAGCTGGTCGTAGGCGCCCTCCTCCGCGCTCGCCATGTCCGGCATCGGCTTGGAGAGAAGCTTCAGGCCGAGGATGCGGCGGCGCAGGGCCGAGCGGGAGAGGTTCACGACCGTCTGGCGCAGGTACGCCAGGGTCTTCTCCGGGTCTCTGACTCTCTTGCGCGCCGAGTGGACGCGGATGAACGCCTCCTGGACGACGTCCTCGCAGGAGGCGGTGTCGTCGAGGAGGAGCGCGGCGAGACCGAGCAGCGACCGGTAGTGGGCGCGATAGGTCTCGGTGAGGTGGTCGACGGTGGTACCCGCCACGACGTCGTCCGCACCTTCACGCGGGCTGGGGATGCGGGCGGGCCGCGCTGCGGGCATGGGCGCAATCACCGGCATGCCGCCGGGCATGCCGGGCATGCGGGTTCTGCGGGAAGGGCGCGGCGGCCGTAGGGCCGTGCCGCGCGTTGCCGCATGGAAGTCGAGTACCTCTGCCACGCCAGTTGGACACGCTTCCCCCCGAGAGGGTTGTACGTGCCGGACGTCACTTTTGCGTCAGGCAGCACGGCTGACTGTGGCTCACATGCACTCACGCGTCCCGCTCTTCCCTTATGTCCCATATGAACGGGCGTCCCCACGCCCTGCTCATGGCGTCCCCACGCCAAGAAAAACGCGTCCACACACCCGCCTGGGGGCGACCGCAAAGACGCTCCCCGCCCTCCGCGCGGTTGCGGAGGGCGGGGAGGAAATCTTCGAACGCCGAAGAGGTCCAGTTCAAGTGGTACGGACCATCATCCGGCTCACATCTCTCACGCAGATCCTACAAATGGTGCACGGCAGATCCCGGAGATTTACGGCGGTCGGCTGCCCCAGCGAAAACTCCGCCGCCGTCAGGAGAACTCCGCCGCCACCAGCTCGGCGATCTGCGCGGTGTTCAGCGCCGCTCCCTTGCGCAGATTGTCTCCGCACACAAAGAGTTCGAGCGCCGTCGGATCGTCCAGCGCCCGGCGTACCCGCCCGACCCAGGTGGGGTCGGTGCCGACCACGTCGGCGGGCGTGGGGAACTCTCCCGCCTCCGGGTTGTCGAAGAGGACGACCCCGGGTGCCGTGGCGAGGATCTCGCGGGCCCGGGCGACCGTGACCTCGCCCTCGAAGCGGGCGTGCACGGTCAGGGAGTGCGTGGTGATCACGGGGACGCGGACGCAGGTGACCGCCACGGGCAGATGGGGCAGTCCGAGGATCTTGCGGGACTCGTCCCGCACCTTCATCTCCTCCGACGACCAGCCGTCCTCGCGCGGCGACCCGGCCCAGGGAACGACGTTCAGCGCGACCGGCTCCGGGAAAGGACCGGTGTTGTCGCCCACGGCCCGCCGCACATCGCCGGGGCTGGTCCCCAGTTCCGTACCGGCGACCAGGGACAGCTGCTGTCTGAGCGTCTCGACGCCCGCCCGGCCCGCGCCGCTCACCGCCTGGTACGACGACACCACCAGCTCGCGCAGCCCGAACTCGGCGTGCAGCGCGCCGAGGGCGACGATCATCGAGAGCGTCGTGCAGTTCGGGTTGGCGATGATGCCGCGCGGCCGCATCCGGACGGCGTGCGGATTGACCTCGGGGACGACGAGGGGCACCTCCGGGTCCATCCGGAAGGCGCCCGAATTGTCCACCACGACCGCGCCCTTGGACGAAGCGACCGGCGCCCAGCGCGCGGACACCTCGTCCGGTACGTCGAACATGGCGACGTCGACCCCGTCGAAGGCGTCCTCCGACAGGGCCACCACCTCGACCTCCTCGCCGCGCACGGCCAGTTTGCGGCCGGCCGAGCGCGGCGAGGCGATCAGTCGGATCTCGCCCCAGATGTCCGCGTGCTGCGACAGGATCTGGAGCATGACCGTGCCGACGGCTCCGGTCGCTCCCACGACCGCGAGCGTCGGTCGTCGGGTCATCGCCCGGTGCCTCCGTACACAACGGCCTCGTCGCTGTCGGAGTCGAGCCCGAAGGCGGTGTGCACCGCGCGTACGGCCTCGTTGACGTCGTCGGCGCGGGTGACCACCGAGATCCGGATCTCGGAGGTCGAGATCAGCTCGATGTTCACGCCCGCGTCGGACAGGGCCGTGAAGAAGTCGGCGGTGACGCCGGGGTTGGTCTTCATACCCGCGCCGACCAGGGAGATCTTGCCGATCTGGTCGTCGTAGCGCAGCGAGTCGAAGCCGATGCCGTGCTTGTTCTTCTCCAGGGCGTCGATGGCCTTGCGGCCCTCGGACTTGGGGAGGGTGAAGGAGATGTCCGTCAGACCGGTGGAGGCGGCGGACACGTTCTGCACGATCATGTCGATGTTGATCTCGGCGTCCGAGATCGTACGGAAGATCGCGGCGGCCTCGCCCGGCTTGTCCGGCACGCCGACGACCGTGATCTTGGCCTCGGAGGTGTCGTGCGCGACACCGGAGATGATGGCCTGCTCCACCTTCTTGTCCCCTTGCTCGATCGGCTCGCTGCTGACCCAGGTGCCCTGCAGTCCGCTGAAGCTGGACCGGACGTGGATCGGGATGTTGTAGCGACGGGCGTACTCCACGCAGCGGTGGAGCAGCACCTTCGACCCGGAGCTGGCCAGCTCCAGCATGTCCTCGAAGGAGATCCAGTCGATCTTCTTCGCCTTCTTCACCACACGCGGGTCGGCGGTGAACACGCCGTCGACGTCGGTGTAGATCTCACAGACCTCGGCGTCGAGGGCGGCGGCCAGAGCGACGGCCGTGGTGTCGGAACCACCGCGCCCGAGCGTGGTGATGTCCTTCTTGTCCTGGCTCACGCCCTGGAACCCGGCGACGATGGCGATATTGCCCTTGTCCAGGGACTCCCGGATACGGCCCGGCGTGACATCGATGATCCGGGCTTTGTTGTGAACCGAGTCGGTGATGACGCCTGCCTGGCTACCGGTGAAGGACTGGGCCTCGTGGCCCAGGTTTTTGATCGCCATGGCCAGCAGGGCCATGGAGATACGCTCTCCGGCGGTCAGCAGCATGTCGAACTCACGCCCGGCAGGCATCGGAGATACCTGCTCGGCGAGATCGATCAGCTCGTCCGTCGTGTCGCCCATCGCGGAAACGACGACGACCACCTGGTGGCCGTTCTTCTTCGCTTCCACGATCCGCTTGGCGACGCGCTTGATGCCCTCGGCATCGGCTACGGAGGAGCCTCCGTACTTCTGCACGACAAGGCCCACGTGCGCTCCTCGCTCAGTCCGTGTGTGTCGGCTCAGTTTAACGAGCGCAAGAATCTCGCCTTCGCGGTATCGCATGGTGAGATTCCGGCGCCCAGGTCAGCGCATGCCCCGGGAACCACTCCGGGAAAAGTGCCAAGCATCACAAGTGACTGCTGTGCATTAAGTTTCAAGCACTGAAGCGCGGCCGTGCGCGTACTCCTGGTGGAAGACGATGAGCCGGTCGCCCAGTCCCTCAGACGCGGTCTGACCCGCTACGGCCTCGAGGTCGAGTGGGTCGCCACCGGCGGCGCGGCACTGAAGCACGACGGCCCCTACGACGTCGTACTCCTCGATCTGGGTCTGCCCGACACCGACGGCCTCGACGTCTGCAAGGCGCTGCGCGGGCGCGGCGAGGTGCCGATCACCGTGACCAGCGCGCGCTGCGACGAGACGGACCGGGTGGTCGGCCTGGAGCTGGGCGCGGACGACTATGTCTCCAAACCGTTCGGGGTGCGTGAGGTCATCGCGCGGACACGAGCGGTGATGCGGCGCGTGCAGCCGCGCGAGGCCGCTGCCGCGGGCCCCGACCGCTACGGCTCCCGCCTCACCATCGACCGCAAGGCCGCCCGCGTCCGCCTGGACGGCGAGGAGGTGGCCCTCGCCCCCGAGGAGTACGACCTGCTGGCCTTCCTCACCGAGAAGCCGGGCGTGCTGATGACGGCGCCGCTGTGCACGGCGGCGGCGTGCACGGTACCGGCGGCGACGTGGATGACCCGGCAACTGCCCGAGCTTGTCCTTCTGTTGGTGATGGGCGCCCTGGTGACCGTGGCCGTGCTGCTGGTCATGCGCGGCGCACGTGTGGGCGCCCTGCGCGCAACCGGGGGCGCGGTCGCCGCCGGTGCGGTGGGCGGGTTCATGAACTCGGCGGCGGGGGTGGGCGGGCCGCCGATGTCCCTGTACGCCGTCAACGCGGGCTGGTCGGTACGGGAGTTCGTACCGAACGCGATGTTCTACGGCGTCGTCGTCAACGCCTTCTCCGTGGCGTCGAACGGGCTGCCGGAGCTCACCGCTCCGAGGTGGGCCGCGGTCGTCGCGGCCATGGCACTCGGCGGAGTGATCGGCAGAGGGCTCGCCTCACGGATACCGGAGCGGCGAGCCCGGCTGCTGGTGCTGACGTTGGCCCTGACGGGCGGGGTCACGGCCCTGGGAAAAGGACTGTGGGGCCTGGCTACTTGACCTCGCGCAGCCCCAGCGGGCCCGCGATCTCCTCCGCCATCACCCGGCCCGCCTCGAACTCCAGGGTGTCGTCGCCCGCGGACTGGTCGGTGTCCAGGCCGTCCAGTTCCTCCAGGGGCTGGTTCAGGCGGACGTGGGCGAGGACCGACTGCAGGGCGCGGAGGGTCGCGGACGCTGTCGAGCCCCAGTTGGAGAAGTAGGAGAACTGCCACCACCACAGCGCTTCCGTGGTGCGGCCCGCGCGGTAGTGGGCCATGCCGTGGCGCAGGTCGGTCATGACGTCCGCGAGGTCGTCGGAGATCCGGGCCGGGACGGGCGCCTTGCGGGGCTCGTACGGGTCGAAGACCTCCGAGTAGACGTCCACGGGGTCGAGGAGACGGGCAAGGTTCTCGCGCAGCCCGTCCACGTCCGGCTCGGGGCCCAGGTCGGGCTCGTAGCGCTCGTCGGGGACGATGTCCTCGTGGGCGCCCAGGCGGCCGCCGGCCAGCAGCAACTGGGAGACCTCCAGCAGGAGGAAGGGGATCGCCGATTCCGGCTCGTCGCCCTTCGCCACCTCGGTGACCGCAACGAGGAAGCTCTCTACCTGGTCGGCGATCTGGACCACGAAGTCGTCAGGGTCCTGGTTCGTCGCGTGCAGCGTGGCGTCAGACATCTAGGAGTCGTCTCCCCTCGAAGGCGCGGCCGAGTGTGACCTCGTCCGCGTATTCCAGGTCGCCACCCACCGGGAGGCCGCTGGCCAGGCGGGTGACCTTGAGGCCCATGGGCTTGATCATGCGGGCGAGGTACGTGGCCGTGGCCTCGCCTTCCAGATTCGGGTCCGTGGCCAGGATCAGCTCCGTGACCGTACCGTCGGCCAACCGCGCGAGAAGTTCTCGTATACGCAGGTCGTCGGGGCCCACACCCTCGATGGGGCTGATCGCTCCGCCCAGGACGTGGTAGCGGCCGCGGAACTCGCGGGTGCGCTCGATGGCGACCACGTCCTTCGGCTCCTCCACCACACAGATGACCGCGGGGTCGCGGCGGGCGTCGCGGCAGATGTTGCAGAGCTCTTCCTGCGCGACGTTCCCGCAGGCCGCGCAGAAGCGGACCTTCGCCTTGACCTCCATGAGGGCCTGCGCGAGGCGCCGTACGTCCGTCGGTTCCGCCTGCAGGATGTGGAAGGCGATCCGCTGCGCGCTCTTGGGACCGACGCCGGGCAGCCGACCCAGCTCGTCGATCAGGTCCTGGACCACGCCTTCGTACAACGGACTGCCGCCCTTCCTGGGGGTTCCTTCACTACGTACGGTAGAGGGCCCGCGGCCGTCTTAGAAAGGCAGGCCGGGAATGCCGCCGCCGAGGCCCTGTGCCAGCGGGCCGAGCTTCTGCTGCTGAAGCGCCTGGGCGTTCTCGTTGGCCGCGTGTACGGCGGCGACGATCAGGTCGGCGAGGGTCTCGGTGTCCTCGGGGTCCACCGCCTCGGGGTCGATCTTGAGGGCGCGGAGTTCGCCGGCGCCGGTGACGGTGGCCCTCACGAGGCCACCGCCCGCCTGACCGTCGACCTCGGTCCTCGCCAGTTCCTCCTGGGCGTTCGCCAGGTCCTGCTGCATCTTCTGGGCCTGCTGGAGCAGTTGCTGCATATTGGGCTGGCCACCACCGGGGATCACGATCAGCTCCTTGTCGTACGGCTACTGGGACGAGCCTACGTGGTCTGCTCAGCCATCGCCCCGGCACTCTTTCGAGTGAGGCGAAGGTGCGGCCTATACCTGATCAAGGGCCACTTCCGAGCGGAAAAGCGGCGAAAGCCGCCCCTTCGCCACCCATTGGGCGGTAGGAAGAGTCTGCGCATGAGGAAACCGGCCGTCACACACCGTGATCGGCGAGGGCCAGGTAGGTACCACGTAGGGACCAGGTAGGGAGTGCCGGGTGGGTCAGCCGGAGATGCAGCCCGAGTATCCGCCGGGCGATCTGACGGGGCGGGCGTTTCCGCTGGGCGACTGGGGCGAGCCCGCGGTGCGGCTGGACGAGCTGTACCAGTGGGTGGAGCGCGGGGCGCTGGACACGGCGGCCTGGTATCTCGCGGACCGGGTGTGGAAGCGGCGGGGGGCGCGGGTGCTGCGCGGGGGTGCGGCGGTGGGGGCGGTGTCGGGGGCCGCGCTGCCGTTGCTTGATCTGACGGGGGTCATGAGCGGGGTGGCGCCCTGGGGGTATCTCGCGCTGCTGCTCGCGGTCGCGTGCGTGGGGGTGGACCGGTTCTTCGGGGTGACGTCCGGGTGGATAAGGGACGTGGCTACGGCGCAGGCCGTGCAGCGGCGGCTTCAGGTGCTGCAGTTCGACTGGGCGTCGGAGAGCGTGCGGGAGGTGCTGGGGCCGGCGGAGGGGACGGCGAGCGAGGCGGCGGAGCGGTGTCTCGGGGTGCTGCGGCGGTTCTCGGAGGATGTGACGGAGCTGGTGCGGACGGAGACGGCGGACTGGATGGTGGAGTTCCGGACGGGGTCGGCGCCCATGGGGATCCAGGGTTCCGGGGCGGGGGGCGGGCGGCAGGAGGGGACGGTGGTTCAGGGGCGCTTTCCCATGCCGCCGGGGGGTTCTGCGCGGCCCAACATGCCTCGGCAGCGGCCGCCTGAGCCCAGGTGACGCCCGCCTCCTACGCCGACTCCCTGCACAGCCGTGCCCCCTCCGGGGTCGAGCACGGTACGTGGTCGTGGTTGCGGATCAGGGTTTCGCCGTTGTTCCTGATGTAGTCGAGGAAGCTGCCGGCCAGGGAGCCGCCGGGCGGGTCGCCGTACGTGTAGGCGTACTCCACACCGAAGTAGGGGTAGGGGTCCGACCCCCTCTCCATCGCCGCCGCCGAGGCCGTGGCGCCGTCCAGCGGGACCCTCGTGATGTTCTGCTGGGCCGTCGCGTTGTTCAGCTCGCTGTAGCCGATCGCGCCCCTGATCTCCGCCACCTTCTTCAACACCTCCTGCGTCGAGTCCAGCTCGCAGCGCACCGGCGCCGAGCGGTCCGTCCGGATGTCGCAGTCCAGGGAGGTGCTGGGTACGCCCTCCCAGGTGCCGTCCAGTACCCGGTCCTGGAAGACCTGGCGGGTGCCGGAGTCGGCGTCCCGGCTGACCAGTACCACCCGCCAGTGCGGCAGGTCCGGGTTCAGCTCGTCCCAGTACTTCACGTCACCGGCGTAGATGCGGCGCACGTCTGCCAGGGACAGGCCCTGCGGGAGCTTCAGGCTGTCGTTGACCACCAGCGCGAAGACCGACAGCGCTATGGGGAGGCGGGTCAGTGATGTGCCGGCCCGTTTGCTCGGCCCGTCGTGGAACGCGATCATCGACGCCTGTCTGCTTCTCGACTCACCGTCCAGCCCCGCCAGTTCGCCCACGCCCGCCGAACTGCCGCGCGCCTCGACCGTGATGTCGGCGCCCTCGCAGTCCTTCTCGTACTCCTTCGCCAGGTCCCGCACGACGGGCGCGAAGGCCGTGGACCCCGTGACCGTCAAGGTGCCCTGTTCGCAGCCGAGCGGCGGCGGGCTGTCGTCACGGAGCACGACGATCGTCGAGAGGGTGAGGACCGAGACCGTGAGCATGATGGTGATCAGCCGGGCGGCCCTGCTGAACAGCGGCGGCTTGTCGTCCGGTGTGGCGCTGCGGTTGGGGTGGACCTCCCCGTCCCGGATACCGCCGATGAGGCGGATGTCGCAGCCCACGTCGCCGCCCGACAGCAGCACGAGCAGCTTGAAGTGCTCGCCCCGGTTGAGCGGGACGCGCGGGATGCGCAGGGTGTTGCCGCCGCCGTCGTAGCCGAAGCCCGCGTGCGGGGTGAAGTGGCTCATCAGGTGGTCGGTGCCGGGCGGCTGGGTGACCGAGACACCGCGGATGCTGCGATCGGTGAACACGGCGGTCAGACCGTGGAGTTCGCGGCTGGTGTAGTCGTCGTGGCCGATGCCCTGCGAGCCGTCGTTCTCGATGCGCAGCAGCACCAGGGTCGCCTGGTGCATGCCCGGCGCCTCGTCGAAGAGGCCCATGCGGACGTTGGCACGGCCGGAAGCCACGTCGTCGCCGATGGGGTTGTCCATCTGGACGCGGTAACCGATCCGCTTACGGCGCGGTACCCGGCGCTCGTACCACACCATGACGGCCGAGGCCGCGATGCCGGCCACGGCCGTCGCCACGGCCACGACGTTCTCTGCGCTCAGCAACTCCATCGGGTGCCCCCGCAACTCCCCGGAGCCGGACAAGTGTGCGGCCACTTTATGTTCGGCGGGTGCGGGATTCCGGGGTCGTCGGCGGATGTTCGCTCAGCATTCAACCAGCGCCTGGAGAGCGCGAGTTCTCACTCCCTCGTGTAGGTCAGTTTCTCGCCGGTGCTCGGGTTGAGCCGCTCCAGGCTGCCGTCCCCGAGGAGGGTGAGCTCGGTGGCGGCACCCGGGGTGCAGGAGGAGGCCGGTTCACCGACGGTGACGGTGGAGGGGCCGATCTCCAACGAGCCTCCCCCCGTGGGCGCTTCGGCCAGCTTCGCCTGGAAGACGCAGTGGTAGTCCGCGCCGTCCGCGACAAGGGAGAGCACGATGTCGCCCACCTGGCCCTGCTGGAGGGTGAGTCGGCGGGTGTGGCGCCCGGCGTCGTTGTCGAGGGTGGTGGACCAGGTGCCGAGGTAGTCGGCCGGGATCGGCCCGTCCAAGGTTTCGGAGGCCGTCGGGGCCGGGTCCTCGGTCGTCGGGCCGGGTGTCACGGGGGCGCTTGTCCGAGGGGTCGTCGTGGGGTTGCCCTTGCCCTCCGTTCCGTCGTCCTCGGCGCCGTTCATGAGGGCGTACACCGAACCGCCCGCGGCCACCGCCACGACCAGCGCGACCGCGAGGAGCAGCGCGGTGGAGCGACCGCTGCGGCGGGGCGGCCGGGGCGGAGGGAGGACCGGGCCGTACGGCGTGGAGTAGGTGGGGTGCGGGGGCTGGTAGGGAGGCTGGGGATAGCCGTACGCGGGGTGCGCGGGGGTGGGACGGCCCTGGGCGGGGTGGGGTCCCGCCGGGTGGGGCGGGGCCCCGAAGGCCCCCGGCGGCGGAGCTACGGGCGGCGCGGGCGCCGCGGCCAGGGTAGGAAGGTGGTCCATCGCCCCGCCCGCCCCCGGCTGCCCCGGCGCGGGAGGCGTCTCGCCAGCGGCCGGACCCGGAGCCGGGTTCCCCGACTCGTCGGCGGCCGGCGCGTGCTCCGGGGACCCCGTGGCCGCCACCGGCTCCTCCGCCTCCAGCAACCCCACGGCGTGCCGCCCGAGTTGGGCCACCAGCGCACTGGGCAGCCAGGGGTCCCGGGAGCGGCCGTCGGAGACGGTGTCCTCCACCCCCGTACGCTCCAGAATCCGCGCCAGGGAAGGCCGTGCCCCCGGGTCCTTGCGCAGGCAGTCCCGGACCAGGTCGGCGATGCCCTCCGGCACCCCCGCCAGGTCGGGCTCCTCCTGCGCGATGCGGAACATCAGCGCGTGGACGCCGCTTCCCCCCGCGCCGAAGGGCAGCCGGCCGGTGGCCGCGTAGGCCAGGACGGATCCCAGGCAGAAGACGTCGCACGCGGGCGTGATGCGGTCCCCGCGCACCTGCTCGGGTGCCATGAAGCCCGGCGAGCCGACGAGCGCGCCGGTGCGGGTGAGGCCGGACTCGGCGATCGTCTCCAGGGCCCGCGCGATGCCGAAGTCGATGACGCGGGGTCCGTCGATGGTGACGAGGACGTTGGAGGGCTTGAGGTCGCGGTGGACGATTCCGGCGGCGTGGATGTCGGTGAGCGCGTGGGCGAGTCCGGCGGCGAGGATCCGTACCGAACGCTCGGGCAGCGCGCCGTGGTCATGGCCGACGACCTGCTGGAGGCTGGGCCCGGCGACATACCCGGTGGCCACCCACGGCACCGCGGCCTCGGTGTCGGCGTCGAGGACGGGCGCCGTCCAGTACCCGCCGACCCGCCGCGCGGCCTGCACCTCCTGGCGGAAGCGCGCCCGGAACTCCTCCTGCGCGGCGAGCTCCTCGCGCACCAGCTTCACCGCGACGGTGCGCCCGCGCTCCGACCGGGCGAGATAGACCCGCCCCATCCCCCCGGCCCCGAGCCGCGCGATGAGCCGATACGCCCCGATCCTCTGCGGATCCCCCGGCCCCAGCTGATCCATCCAGGCCCCTCCCCCGAAACGCCCCCGTGCCACGGACCCACGATAGTGCGGGCATACGGCGAGGTGAGCGGCCCGGCGTCTACGGTTCCGTAACATCCTCCAGGACCTTCGACAGCCGTTCCAGCAGCCGTACGGCGTCCGCGAGTTCGGCCTCGCCGAAGGCCTCCGCGAGCCGGTCGGCGAAGGCCGCGTGTCCCGGGTCGATCCGGCGGACGGCCGCGAGGCCCTCCTCGGTCGGCGCGAGCAGTTTGGCGCGCCGGTGGGCGGGGTTGGGCCGGTACGCCGCGAGCCCCCGCTCCACCAGCAGATCGGCGATCCGCTGCACGCTCTGCCGGGTGATCCCCATGGCCCGGGCGATCCCGGCGACCGGCAGCGGCTCGCGCAGCACCGCGCCGAGCACCTGCCACCAGGCCGCGGTGAGCCCGGCCGGCTCGGCCAACTCCTCGGCCACGGCGAGGAACTGGCCGTTGAGCCGGAAGACCCCCAGTGCGCTTCGGCTGAGCAGATCCTGCCGCTCGCGGCTCACCGGGCCTTCTCCAGGACCTCGTACGCCGACGCGTCGGAGTCGTGGAACAGCCGGTACCAGGCGTCCAGCACCTCGCCCTCGTAGACCCCGAGGAGCCCGAGGATCTCGCGGGCGAAGGCGACGGGTTCGGTGGGTCCGGCGGTGATCAGGGGGCCGTCGGTGACGGCATCGGTGTCGACATAGCGCTCGCCGCCGCCGTACCCCGTCGCCGCGAGATAGAAGGAGACCGCGCTGGTGTGCGCCCGGTCGTCGAGCACGCCCTCCCGGGCCAGACCGGCGGTGGCTCCGCAGATGGCGGCGACGGGCACACCCGCGGCCAGGAACTCCCGCGCCTTGCGGGCGAAGGGTGCGAGGTCGTCGGTGGTGTCCCAGAGGTCCGCGCCCGGGAGGATCAGCAGCGCGCAGTCCTCGGGGCGTACGGCGTCCAGGGCGAGGTCGGGCTGGACGCGCAGTCCGCCGATGCTGCGGACGGGGTCGGTGGTGGGGCCGACGGTGCGGATGTCGTACCCGGCGCGGGCGAGGTAGGCCGTGGCGTACCCCGTCTCCCAGTCGGCGTAGGCGTCGTAGACGGCGAGGTGTACCGCCTTGCGGATCATGACGGCCTCCTCGGCCACAGCGGCTTATGACAGCAGTCTGTCATTTGGACAGCGTGCTGTCAATGACGCGAACCCGTAGGTGAGAGTGTTCGACAACCTGTCGCGGAAACCCCCGTCCCACAGACAGGACGCCGATACCGCTTCCGCATCGCGGACATTTACCCTCGGCCGCATGACCCCTCAGCCAAACCCCGAGGTCGGCGCCGCCGTGAAGGCCGCGGACCGTGCGCATGTCTTCCACTCCTGGTCCGCGCAGGAGCTCATCGACCCGCTCGCCGTCGCCGGCGCGGAGGGGTCGTACTTCTGGGACTACGACGGCAACCGCTACCTCGACTTCACCAGCGGGCTCGTCTACACGAACATCGGCTACCAGCACCCGAAGGTCGTCGCCGCGATCCAGGAACAGGCCGCAACCCTGTCCACGTTCGCGCCCGCCTTCGCCATCGAGGCACGGTCCGAGGCGGCCCGGCTGATCGCCGAGCGGACGCCGGGCGACCTGGACAAGGTCTTCTTCACCAACGGCGGCGCCGACGCCGTGGAGCACGCGGTGCGGATGGCGCGGCTGCACACCGGGCGGGCGAAGGTGCTGTCGGCGTACCGCTCCTACCACGGCGGCACTCAGCAGGCCGTGAACATCACCGGTGACCCGCGCCGCTGGCCGTCCGACAGCGCCTCCGCCGGAGTCGTGCACTTCTGGGCGCCCTTCCTCTACCGGTCGCGTTTCTACGCCGAGACCGAGGAGCAGGAGTGCGCGCGGGCGCTGGAGCATCTGGAGACGACGATCGCCTTCGAGGGGCCGTCGACGATCGCCGCGATCATCCTGGAGACGATTCCGGGCACGGCGGGGATCATGGTGCCGCCGCCGGGCTATCTCTCCGGGGTGCGTGAGATATGCGACAAGTACGGGATCGTGTTCATCCTGGACGAGGTCATGGCCGGGTTCGGACGGACCGGTGAGTGGTTCGCGGCGGACCTGTTCGGTGTCGTACCGGACCTGCTGACCTTCGCGAAGGGTGTGAACTCCGGGTATGTGCCGCTGGGCGGTGTCGCGATCTCGGGCGCGATCGCGCAGACCTTCGGGAAGCGGCCGTATCCCGGTGGTCTGACCTACTCCGGGCATCCGCTGGCCTGTGCCGCCGCCGTCGCGACGATCGGCGTCATGGCGGAGGAGGGGGTCGTCGAGAACGCGGCGAAGCTGGGCGCCTCCGTCGTCGAGCCGGCCCTTCGGGAGCTGGCCGAGCGGCATCCCTCGGTGGGCGAGGTGCGCGGCGTCGGTATGTTCTGGGCGCTCGACCTGGTGAAGAACCGGGAGACGCGGGAGCCGTTGGTGCCGTACAACGCCGCGGGTGAGGCGAACGCGCCGATGGCGGCCTTCGGGGCCGCCGCGAAGAAGCACGGCATCTGGCCGTTCCTGAACATGAACCGGACCCATGTCGTCCCGCCGTGCAATGTCTCCGAGGCCGAGCTGAAGGAGGGCCTGGCGGCGCTGGACGCGGCCCTGTCGGTGGCGGACGAGTACACGCAGTAGCCGTCAAGAGCCGCTGTAGTGGCCGGGGTCACTCGCGAGCGACCCCGTAGCTCGAACGCGTAAGGTGGCGTGCTCGTAGACATATGCGTGCATGCCACCCCGCGCGAACGAGGAGACGTTCCGACCATGCCCGGCTCCAGCGGCAACGCTGCCGTGACCCGTAGCACCCTGCGGCAGCAGATCGCGGATGCCCTGCGGGACGAGGTGCTGGCCGGGCGGCTCCAGCCGGGGCAGGAGTTCACGGTCAAGGAGATAGCCGACCAGTACGGGGTCTCCGCCACCCCCGTGCGCGAGGCGCTCGTCGACCTGTCCGCGCAGGGGCTGCTGGAGGCGGACCAGCATCGGGGGTTCCGTGTCCACGAGTACTCGGTCGCGGACTACCGGGGGATCATCGAGGCCCGTGCCCTCGTCATCGACGGGATGTTCCAGGCGCTCGACGACGGCCGCAAGGGATACCGGGAGCCCGGCGACCCCCGCACCGCAGCCGCCCTCGCCGGTGTGCGCCGCCGCGGCGAGGAGGCCCAGCGGGCCGCCGGCGCCGGTGACCTCACCGTCCTCATAGGCTATGACCTGCGCTTCTGGCGCGAACTGGCCGCCCTCTTCGGCAACCCCTACCTCGCCGACTTCCTGCACCGGCTGCGCGTGCAGTCCTGGGTGTGCACGGTCCAGCATCTACGCCTGTTGACCGATCTGCGGGGCGAGCTGTGGTCGGGCCACACAGAGCTGGTGGACGCCCTGTCGCGGCGGGACACCAAGGCCGCGCGCTCGATCATCGCCGCGTACAACACCCACTCCCTCTCGGTGATCGAGCGACTCGCGACTTGAGGGATGGGTATGGGTCCTGCACGGCCCGTACCCCGGGCCGCTACTGGGGGGTTTCACCCCGGGCCGTACCGATTACTCTTCCCTGACCACCGCACTACGCCGCGCTACGCGAGGAGTCCTCTTTTGGCCTGTGACCTGTGGCTGGTACCGCTCGTCGACGTGTTGTGCCACACCCCCGACAACCCGTTCGCCGAGGAACTCGCGCAATACAACAAGGTGCTCGCCGAGGCCGGGTTGCCGCCGGTGCCGGTGTACCAGTACATGCCGGGCCTGTCCGGCGAGGTCGCCCCGGTGGCCGGATTCGACTACGACGCCCTGCACTTCCTGCGCCGCGCGTATCTGCTCCAGGTGTGCGGGCTGCCGGTGACGCCGGTCGACGAACTCGGCGGCGACTACGAGCAGCTCCTGGAGATGTTCGAGGCCACGGCCCAGCAGTCGCACCTGGTCTGGCACTACGACCACGCCGGGGCGTATGTCCCGGTGGACTTCCCGCATCCCTTGTCGAGTGACGAACTCCTCGCCGGGGGCGGCCCCTTGGGCTCGTCCCAGACTCTCCTGCGGGAACTGGAGTTCGTGGCCCCCTCGATCGGCATCGACCCGGCGAACCCGCCAACGGCGCCCCAACCACCCCTGGGACCGACGGAGTTGGAGGAACCGGCCATCCCGGCCCCCTACGATCCCAGCCCCTTCGCCCGCGAACGCCATGTCTGGCTGGGCCTGCACGCGGCGGCGACCCGGAGCCTGGCGCAGGGCTCGATGATCATCTTCAGCTGAGCTGGGAGAGTCCCTTCTGGAGGCCTCGGGGTTCATGACGGGGGTGAATGCGGCAGATATGCCCTATATGTCGTGGCTTGCAGCGGAAGGAAGGGACACCGGCTACGGCGTCACCGCCAGCGTGTACCCACTGTTGATCACCTTGGGTCAGTTCGTACTTCCCCGGCCGCCATCGCCGCCGCCCGAGCCCCAACGGCCGAAGTTCAGGGCACTTGCCTGACCGCGCTGAACGACACCCTGGCCGACACCGGCGCCTTCGCCCACACCAACACCGGCGACGCGTCCAGCATGATCGCGGCCATGGACGCGCACATCGGCATGCTCACCCTGATGCTGGTCGCGGTCGCGGGCCTGGGTGTGCTCGACACGGCCGTCCTCGACACCCGGGAGCGCATCCACGACCTCGGCATCCTCAAGGCCCTCGGCATGACGCCCCGGCAGACCGTCGGCATGGTCCTCACCTCGGTCACCGGCATCGGCCTGCTCGCCGCGGCCGCCGGGGTTCCGCTGGGCATCGCCCTGCACCACTACGTCACCCCGCTCATGGGCGACGCCGGCGGGATGAACCTGCCCGACGCGTTCCTCACCGTGTACGCCCCGCTCCCGCTGGCCCCGCTCGCCCTCGGCAGACTGTCGACCGCGGTGGGCGGCGCCTGCTCCCTGCCGGCTGGGCGGCCAGGACGGACACGGCGAAGGCACTGCGGACGGAGTGACACAGGCTCTGAGCGCGCGAAAGGGGCGCCCCGGCCGGGACGCCCCTTTCACACAGCGAGTGCCGCCCGGAAGAACGATCAGATGAACGAGTTGATCTCGATCGTCTCGTCCCGGCCCGGGCCCACGCCGATCGCGGAGATCGGGGCGCCGGACATCTCCTCCAGCGCCTTGACGTACGCCTGGGCGTTCTTCGGCAGGTCGGAGAAGGACTTCGCCTTGCTGATGTCCTCGCTCCAGCCCGGCAGCATCTCGTAGACCGGCTTCGCGTGGTGGAAGTCGGACTGCGAGTACGGCAGCTCCTCGACCCGCTTGCCGTCGATCTCGTACGCCACACAGACCGGGATCTGCTCCCAGCCGGTGAGGACGTCGAGCTTGGTGAGGAAGAAGTCGGTCAGGCCGTTGACGCGGGTCGCGTACCGGGCGATGACCGCGTCGAACCAGCCGCAGCGGCGGTCACGGCCGGTGGTGACACCCCGCTCGCCGCCGATCCGGCGCAGCGCCTCGCCGTCCTCGTCGAACAGCTCGGTCGGGAACGGACCGGCGCCGACGCGGGTGGTGTACGCCTTGAGGATGCCGATGACCCGGCTGATCTTCGTCGGGCCCACGCCCGCGCCGGTGCAGGCGCCACCCGCGGTGGGGTTGGAGGACGTGACGAAGGGATAGGTCCCGTGGTCGATGTCCAGCAGCGTGCCCTGGCCGCCCTCGAACAGGACGACCTTGTCCTCCTCCAGGGCCTGGTTCAGGACCAGCACCGTGTCGACGACGTACGGCCTGAGCTGCTCGGCGTAGCCCAGCAGCTCCTCGACCACCTGGTCCACGGCGATCGCGCGCCGGTTGTAGAGCTTGGTCAGCAGCTGGTTCTTGACGTCGAGCGCCGCCTCGACCTTCTGCTGGAGGATGGACTCGTCATAGAGGTCCTGCACCCGGATACCGACGCGGTTGATCTTGTCCGCGTAGGTGGGTCCGATGCCGCGCCCGGTCGTGCCGATCTTCCGCTTGCCGAGGAAGCGTTCCGTCACCTTGTCGACGGTGACGTTGTACGGCGTGATGACGTGCGCGTTACCACTGATGAGGAGCTTGGACGTGTCGACGCCTCGCTCGTTCAGCCCGCTCAGCTCGGAGAGCAGGACCGACGGGTCGACGACGACACCGTTGCCGATGACCGGGGTGCACCCCGGGGACAGGATTCCGGAAGGGAGAAGGTGCAGGGCGTACTTCTGATCGCCCACGACCACCGTATGGCCGGCGTTGTTGCCGCCCTGGTAGCGCACCACATAGTCAACCGAGCCACCGAGCAGGTCGGTGGCCTTTCCCTTGCCTTCGTCACCCCACTGAGCACCGAGCAGCACAAGTGCGGGCACGCGCGTACACCCCTTCCGGGCGGGGCATGTCCAAGGTCAGGGGTGTACGCCGCACGTGTGCGGGTGATACACCGGCGACCTTCGTTGGCCGCAAACCGTCGGACCGGATGCCCCGGAATAGACGAAGCCCCTGGCGCAATAGCGCAAGGGGCTCTTGCACAAAGATGCTACCCGAGGAAGCGAGGCATGGCCGAGGTGGCGACTTCCGCGACGTCCGATCAGCTGCTGGTGGTCATCGACCCGGTCGCCCGGCATACGGACGGGGAGTCCGTCAGGATCGCGAAAGACGTGCTCAGCGCGGGTGCCGCGATGAAGGTGTGCCTGCCGGAAGGGCCCGAGGAATTCGCCCGGGCGCTGGCGCGGCGCGGGTCGCGTCGGCCTGTCGTGGTGGGCGACGACCGGGCGCTGGTGCGCGCGGTGTCCGTGCTGCACCGCCGTCGGGAGCTGGCCGGATGTGCGCTGTCGGTGGTCCCGGTGGGCGCCGCGACGTCCCTGGCCGGCGCGCTGGGCATCCCCACGGGCGCGGTGGCGGCCGCGCGGGCGGTACTGGACGGGGCGGAACGGCGACTGGATCTGCTGGTCGACGACAGCGACGGGGTGGTGCTGGGGGCGCTGCGGATTCCTCCGGTGCCGCCGACGGGGAGCACCGAGTCGGTGGACGGCCGGCCCTGGCTGCGGACGTACCAGTCCCTCGTACGGACACTGGTCCCGGCCCGCCCGGCCCCGGCGCCGTCGGGTCCGTACCCGGCGCGCCTGAGGGTGGAAGTCGACGGCGTCACACTGGTGGACCTGGACCAGCCGGTGGAGGGCATCTCGGTCACCCCCCACGGCTCGGGCACCGCGTCAGTGGAGATCCGCCCGTCCTCGGTAGGCGCGGAAGCGGCCCCCCTCCTGGCCCGGGGCCGCCGGGTGACGGTCTCCGGCGCGGACTTCCGCTACCGGGCAGACGCGATGGAGGCAGGCCCGGTACGACGGCGCACATGGACGGTATGGGAGGGAGGCCTCGGCCTGACCCTGCCGACGCGGAGATGAGCCAGGGCAGCCGACGAAGCCGACGGCCCAATGGGCGGCCCACCGAAGCCCCCCACCGAGCGGCCCACAGCTCAGACCCCCGGGTCAGCGGGGCCCGGCGCAGGCGACGGCAGCGCGGACGGCTGGCCCGCCAGGCCCGGCAGCGCGGACGGCTGGCCCGCCAGGCCCGGCAGCGCGGACGGCTGGCCCGCCAGGCCGGCACCACCACCGCTGGGTCACCCGAGCAGGCACCCCAACCGCTCGGCGGCGCAGGCTATGGCAGCGCGGACGGCTGGGCCCGCCGGGCCCGGCACCACCGAGGCTGGGTCAGACTGCGGCAGCGCGGACGGCTGAGCCACCAGGCCCGGCACCACCACCGCTGAGCCACCAGGCCCGGCACCACCACCGCTGAGCCACCAGGCCCGGCACCACCACCGCTGGGTCACCAGGGCAGGCACCACCACCGCTGGGTCACCAGGGCAGGCGTCACCACCGCTGAGCCACCAGGCCCGGCACCACCACCGCTGAGCCACCAGGCCCGGCACCACCACCGCTGGGTCACCA
>NZ_JAVRBF010001198.1:0-252 GCF_032436805.1 Streptomyces sp. P17
TGGAACGCGCACAGCTTGTTGCCGTCCGGGTCACGCAGGTAGGCCAGATACAGCGAGCCCGCCGGAGTCTCGCGCACACCGGGCGGTTCTTCGCACGAGGTTCCACCGTTGGCCAGCGCCGCAGCATGGAAGGCATCCACCTGTGCCGGGCTGGCCATGAGCAGGCCGATGGTGCCGCCATTGGCCGCCGAGGCAGCTTCGCCGTTCAGCGGCGTGGCCAGCACCAGCAGGCTACCTGCGTGCTGGTAGAGG
>NZ_JAVRBF010001199.1:0-252 GCF_032436805.1 Streptomyces sp. P17
TTTTCAACTATGTGTCGGCCTTGACTTTGGTTTTACGCATGACCCAACTGCTCTTGTTGCTTTTTTGATAAATGAAAACACAAAGAAAATCTATATATTTGATGAGGCTTATCAACCCGGATTGATTACAAGGCAAGTTGCCGAATTGATCCAATCAAAAGGATATGCGAAAACAACAGTCATTGCAGATAGTGCAGAACCACGGTTGATTGAAGAACTTAAATCAGAACACGGTCTGAGACGCTTAAAAGC
>NZ_JAVRBF010001200.1:0-252 GCF_032436805.1 Streptomyces sp. P17
GCGGCTCCCCGCGGCACCACCTTCGTGTCGCCCGCGACGATCGCGACGCCCGCCGCGTCGGCGGCGCGCCGCATGTCGGCGGCGACCTCCCGCAGCACATCGATCGACAGGCCCTCCTCGATCACGAACGCGGCTGTGATCCACCGCGGCACGGCGCCGGTGACCGCGAGGTCGTTGACGGTGCCGTTGACGGCGAGGTCGCCGATCGAGCCGCCCGGGAAGCGGATCGGGTTGACGACGTACGAGTCGGTC
>NZ_JAVRBF010001201.1:0-252 GCF_032436805.1 Streptomyces sp. P17
GCCGCCTACGCCGACGCCAAGAAGAAGCTGGAGGCCCTGCAGGCCGAGACCATGCGCGAGGCCGCCGGCCCTCTGGCCAACATGCCGGGCTTTCCGGGGCTGAAGCTCTAGCCGCCCCGGCGAGGTGCGCTAAGCTCCGGTTCGCTTCGGCGATTCACCCCTGAATCGCCGCCTCCTGGAGCTGAGCCATGATCCGCGCTGGCGCGCTTGTCGTCCTTTCCGGCGTTCTCCTGCTGATCCTGGCCGTGGGGC
>NZ_JAVRBF010001202.1:0-252 GCF_032436805.1 Streptomyces sp. P17
GGTTCCCATAACCGCTTCATCAAGAACAGCACACAGAATATAGCGATAAGCCATCAATATAGCGTGATCAAAGCCCTGTTCAGTCAACTCAATCTCTATAGCCTTGATCTCTTCAATTGCTTGTTTATAAATTTGCTCAATATTGGCACACTCAGTCAAGCTTCTTACACGCAATGCTAGACCAAATAAAGGGGTCGCGGCATCGATTAAGCTATTTGAATTATTTCCTCGTAATTGAAACCAATAATCTTG
>NZ_JAVRBF010001203.1:0-252 GCF_032436805.1 Streptomyces sp. P17
CGGACAGCCTCGGCTTGGGATTCGTCGAGAGTAATAGCGGGGTTCGTGAGCCCGCAATCCTCAAGACTCGGTAAACGGAAATACCCGGAGACTGGCGCGGGGCTTTGAGACTCGGCATTTGCCGGCCGCTCAGAACCTCTTTCTGTCTGCGAAGCAGAGTCGTCTTCGATTCCCGAAACTTGATCAAGGGCAGCGTACTCCAGCTCACTTTCAGCCGCGTCATCGAGGACTCTTGCAACGACATTATTGATT
>NZ_JAVRBF010001204.1:0-252 GCF_032436805.1 Streptomyces sp. P17
CAACTTCATTCAGTTCCGACAGGTATTCATACATGGTCGTGACGAGTTCAGAGGCGATGTTGCCAGCAATACCACGGTCACCAGAACCATAGACAGTGACCGTGAGTGGGTTCTTTGTACCACCACGTTCGATTGTCAGTTCACCGCTTTCAGGACTGAAATTGATATTGACCGACATTGCAGACAGGACACGGGTAAGAGCATCCATCTGAGCAACAGCTTTCTGATTACCATCAGAGACGAGCTTCTGAC
>NZ_JAVRBF010001205.1:0-251 GCF_032436805.1 Streptomyces sp. P17
CATCAGTGCATGATCAGTCACATGATGACGTGGCTATAATGCACTGATCACTTGGCTGGACATACACTGATCACGTGCCTGGTCATGCACTGATCACGTGGCTGATCATGCACTGATCACGTGACTGATCATGCAATGATCTCGTGTCTGATCATGCACTGATCACGTGGCTATCATGCATTGCTCACGTGGCCTGTCATGCAGTGATCACGTGGCTATCATGCACTACTCACTAGATCGGAAGAGCACAC
>NZ_JAVRBF010001206.1:0-251 GCF_032436805.1 Streptomyces sp. P17
GGCGCGGTTTGGGTATTGGCTTCGAAGTGGCCGCCAGGCGCTAACGCGCAGCCGGAAAGCAGCAGCACCCCTGCCAGCGCACTAGCGAAGGCGCTGGCACGACCAAAACGCCGTCCCGCGGTGGGCCGTGGAACATTCAAAAAAAGATACATCCGCTTTACTCACCAAGAAAAAACGACAGCTCGTGTATAACGCTGGCTGGCCAGGTCCCCTAACGTTTAGTACTAATTTTTTGCCCAGCAATCCTACCG
>NZ_JAVRBF010001207.1:0-251 GCF_032436805.1 Streptomyces sp. P17
GCGCATCACAAAACGGATGGTCTTTACGTAATGTTCCGTTAGGAAGTGCCGCGCTCAGGGTATTAACGCCATGAAAAGGCGAAAGTTCCACGGCAGGCGAAAATGTGTCGCAGGTACGGCAAAAATGTGTTTGGAGGGCGATCACAAAGTCGTGAACCCGTCGATATCGAGTTGCCTGTTGCCCGTTTCACCCGCGTCTGGTGCCCGCAGCCGTCCGTGGAGGCGCTGGGCAAGGCCGATGCGGCTTGCGG
>NZ_JAVRBF010001208.1:0-251 GCF_032436805.1 Streptomyces sp. P17
GATCGGTTGTGGCATCGCAGCTCGTTCTCAGCGTTGCTCAAGAACGACTTGGTCTCTCGTTTGCTCGCAAAATCGATGGGCTTCATGCCAGGCTCGTTTCGAAAGCCGTTGACGTAGTTGTCAAAGCCTTGCTCGCCGACGAGCTTACACTCTTTGTTCCAGTCCGCCCCTGCGAACACCAGTTCTCGGCAGAGTTCCGTGTTCCCCTGCTTCGCCGCTTCGTGAAGGACGCTGTAGCCGGCATAGTCGTT
>NZ_JAVRBF010001209.1:0-251 GCF_032436805.1 Streptomyces sp. P17
GTGCCACCCTGCTGTCCAAGGGCGGCAGCGTCGATGCGATGGAACTGTTCCAGAACTTCGCCGGCCATGCGCCGGAAATCGGCCCGCTGCTGGAAAAGCGTGGCCTGACCAACGCCGGCAAGTAATCGCCCGCAGGGTCGCGTGATACGAAAGCCGCCCGGGCAACCGGGCGGTTTTTTCGTGGATGGGGTCAGATCCCTTTCCAGCGGAAAGGGCTCTGACCCCATCCCTTCCGATCACCGTGGTGCGAC
>NZ_JAVRBF010001210.1:0-251 GCF_032436805.1 Streptomyces sp. P17
GCGCCATCGGCGGGCATCCTGAACTTGCCCGAGCCGGAGGCCGCCGTCCGCGTCGCGCCCATATTGGGGGTATTAGGCGCGGGCTGCGGCGCCGAGGCGGGCTGCGTCGTCTCGCGCGGAAGCGGCTGGCTGGCCGACGGCGGCAGCGGCGTGGGGCTTCCGGTTCCCGGCGCCGTGGTGGCCATGGCCGAGGGCGCCCCCGCTGTCGCGGGAATGGTCAGCCGCTGGCCCAGCCGCACGTTCATGCTGGC
>NZ_JAVRBF010001211.1:0-251 GCF_032436805.1 Streptomyces sp. P17
CAGGTGTTGTCAGTTTACCCATGTTATTACATCCCTAATGTACTGAGATAACGCCAGTGCATAAAGCCCTGACTACACCTGCTGAAATCATCGAACGTATTAAACGTCTGAGACGTACAGGTCACACATATTCGATGATAGCTCGTGAATGTTCTGTATCCGAGAAGACGGCAAAGAAATATGGCTCTGAAGTACGTGCTGGCCGTAGAGGTCGCCGTATCCCTAAAAGCATAGCTCTTGGTATTCATCAC
>NZ_JAVRBF010001212.1:0-251 GCF_032436805.1 Streptomyces sp. P17
TTCTCGCTGACGAGGCTCTCGCACTTGATCAGGAAGCGCGTCGCGGCGTCGGTGATCGTCAACGGGTGGCAGCGTCTGCCGTCGCATGCGAAGTGCCCTTTGAAGTCGGTGGACCACACGTCATTGGCGGCGACGGCGTGCGCGAGCGGCTCGCTGCTGGGTGGCACGCGGAGGCGAGCACGTCGCGGCCGGATGAGACCGTAGCGATCGAGAATCTCCCCAATCGTGCTCGCGGCAGGCACGTCCTCGAC
>NZ_JAVRBF010001213.1:0-251 GCF_032436805.1 Streptomyces sp. P17
GTGCGCCTGGCCGAGCAGTGGCTGGCCCGCCCGCTGGCGCCATGATCGGCATGGGCGAGGCGTTCAGCGCCAGCTACGCGCAGGCGCGCGTGCGGTTTCTGGAAGCCGCGGCTGCCGGTGGCCTGGCCATCACCTCGCACCGCCACCCGCTGCCGGGCCCAGGCGGCGAGGTGCTGGCGCTGGACGTGGCACGCGACGGTGCGCTGGAGGCCGAGCGCCTGCTGATCGTCAGCAGCGGCTGCCACGGTGTG
>NZ_JAVRBF010000088.1:0-23069 GCF_032436805.1 Streptomyces sp. P17
GCGGCTGGGGGTCCGGGGGTTACCCCCCGGTGAACGCAGCATCAGCGGGTCCGGGGTTCGAGTCCCTGGCGGCGCACCTGTGAAGGGCCTCTCGTGGGGACGAGGGGTCCTTCGGCGTCCTCCGGGGTCATTCGGCGGTACGTCGGTTCTCCTGGCGGGCGCCACCACACCGGGTCCGGGCACCGCACGCCCTCACGCCTCAGCAAGGCCCGGTGGATCTTGTTCGTCGCGGTGACCGGCATGCACTGCATGATCCGCACGAACCGGGGCGCCATCTTCGTCCCCAGGTCCGGCTGGGCGAGCAGGAACTCCGTGAAACCCAGCGGATCGAAGGTCCCGGCGATCGTCGCCATCACCTGGTCCCCGGTCACCGGATCCGGCACCGCGTAGACGGCGACGGAGTCGGCGCCCTCGTACCGGGCCAGGATGTTCTCGATCATCGCTGCGGCCAGGTTCTCCCCGTCGACCCGAAGCCGGTCGTCGGCGCGCCCCGCGAAGTAGAGGTAGCCGTCCGCGTCCCGGCAGAAGAGGTCGCCGGTCCAGTACGCCCCGTCCCGCCGCCGCTCGGCCTCCGCCCCCGGATTGCGCCAGTACCCCTCGAAGGGGCTCGGCCCCCGGTTCACCAGCTCCCCGATCGCCTCGTCCCCGTTCAGCAGCCGCCCGCCCGAGTCGAACCGCGCGGGCGGCCGCTCCTGACCCGTCTCCGGATCGAGTACGACCAGTCCGGGCACCGCCCGCCCCACCGCGCCTGCCGGAGTCCCCGGCGACCACTGCACCGCCGCGCCCCCTTCCGAGGAGCCGTACCCCTCCACCAGCCGCACCCCGAACCGCCGCTCGAAGGCCGCCGCGTCCGCCGCCCCCGCCTCGGTGCCGAAGCCGAGCCGCAGCGGGTTCTCGCGGTCGTCGTCACACTCCTCGGTCGCGAGGATGTACTGCACGGCCCGACCCACATACGTGAAGTACGTCGCCCCGTACCGCCGTACGTCCGCCAGGAACCCCGACGCCGAGAACCGCCGCCGCAGCGCCACGCCCGCCCCGGCCGCGAGGGCGGGGGCCCAGTCGGCGATGACCGCGTTGCCGTGGAACATCGGCATGCAGATGTAGTGGACGTCGTCCGGACCGACCCCGAACTGCCCGGCCAGTGACCTCCCCGCGGCGGCCAGGCGGCCCTGGGTGCAGATCGCGGCCTTGGGGGCGCCGGTCGAGCCGGAGGTGAAGCAGAGGAGCAGCCGGTCCCGCGGAGTGGCGCGGGAGGCGTCGGGGCGGGCGTCGGCGTACGGTGCGAGGGTGGCGTCGTACTCCTCGGAGCCGGTCAGCAGGATGCGGACGCCGGGCAGGTCGAGGCCCTTGAGGAGCGGGAGGTGGGCCGGCTCGGTGATCAGGACGCGGCACTCCGTGTGCAGGATGTCCCGGGCCAGCTCCGGGCCTCTGCGGGTGGGGTTGATCCCGGCGACCGCGGCGCGCGCGAGGGCGGCGGCGGCGATCCAGAGCGGGTACTCGGGGGTGTTGTCGAGGAGGACGCCGAGGTGGGGCTCGGCGCCGGGTGGGAGCAGGTCGGCCAGGAGTGCCGCGCGGGCGGCGGCACCGGCGGCGACCTCGTGGTGGGTCAGCGCGCGGTCCTCGCACCACAGCCCTGGGCGGTGGTCGTCCCACCGGTCGGCGACGAGTTCCGCGACCGTACGCCTACGGGAGTCCATGGCGGCGCACGGTAGCTGATGGGCTGTCAGATGTGGAGGGTCACGGAGTCATCGTGACGCTGTCGATCACGACGGTGTCGGTGGTCTCGGTGGTGCCCTCGCCGAAGCCGAAGGGGTCGGACATCTGGCTGTACGTGACCATGAAGCCGACGCAGAACACCGCGACCGCCCCCAGGAACGCCAGGGCGGCGACGGTGGGGGCGGCGAGCCCGGCCCGGCGCCGGGCCCTGGCCGTGGCGATGACCTCGGGGCCCTCGGCGTAGTGGACGGTGACGATGTCGCCCTCCAGCGTCGTCGCCGGGCCGTCCTCCTCCTCGAAGCGGACGACACGGCCGTCGCGCGCCCTGAACTCGTAGACGTGATGGAGCGTGGTGCGCACCGATGTGTCGCCGCTGCCGCCGTGGGTCGTCGTGAACATCCGCAGACAGCGCGCCTCGGCCTTCAGACCGCTGTTCCAGGCCCGGCGCAGCCGCAAGGCGCGGCGCACGATCCGGTGGGCGCCGAGGAGGACCACGGCCAGGATCAGGCCGGGTGCCAGACAGAACAAGAGATCCATGATGCTCCCCCGAGGTCAGGTACCGCTCCCCTACGCCGACTTGGTCGTGCCGGCGTAGGGGGACCGTACCCGCGGGGGGTGCCGGAGTTGCTCAAGCCATGCTCAGAAAGTGACGTCCGAGCAGGCGTAGAACGCGTTGCCGGTGTCGGCGACCGTCCACACCGCCAGGATCACGTGTCGTCCGCTGAGCCCGGACGGCAGCGTGCCGCTGTGCGAGAGCGTGGACGGCGGCCGCTGGTTGTTGTACGGCACCGTCAGGAAGGGCGTGAGGTTGAGGTCGGAGCGGGCCAGATTGTGGTTCTGGTTCCAGCCCGGCTTGGTGACGTAGTACCTGAAGTCGGTCGTGGCGTGCATGGCCGTGAACTGCCAGCGGAACGTGTAGCTCTGACCACCCGTCACCTTGGTCGCGGGCCAGGCCCCGCCCGACGGTGTGCGCGGCGCGCTGAGCTGGCTGAACTGGCCAAGACCCGCGTTGCATATCTGCCCGTCGGCCGGGCCGGAGCCCGGGAAGCCCTTCGGGCCCTCGACGCTCTGCGGCTCCCACTGGATGCTGCCGCAGTTGGTCACGGTGCCGTTCTGGCAGAGCTTCTGCCTGCTGATGGGGAGGTCGGTGTAGCCGTGGCCACTGGCCCCGCCGGACGAGAGCACAAAGGCTCCGGTGGTGGCGAGACCGACCACGGCGGCAGACAACTTGGTCTTTCTGCGCATGCTGCCGCTCCTGGGAACGTGGGGGATGTTCAGTGAGCTGTGCAGGTAGGTCTAGACCAAGTCTGAGAGTATTGCGGTTGGTTGGCCGTGTCCATATCAAGGATGTGTCCATACCAATCAGCCACCGGATTCCCCGCGCCCGGCGCAGAACGCCACCGTCAAGTCCTTCACCAGCGCCTTGCGTTCGTAGTCGTCGAGTTCGACCAGGCCCCGCATGGTCAGCCGGGTCACCGTGTCCTCCACCGAGTCCACCACCGAGGTGAGCACGGAGGCCCGGTGCTGGGCGTCCAGCGCGGCGATCCGGCGCCGGTGCATGGCGGCGGCGACCTCGGGGGCGTACTCGACCCGGACCGGCTGCACCGAGAACACCTCGACGCCGATGGGTGCCGTGTCGGCGGCGACAAGGCGGGTCAGCGCCTCCCCGGCCGCGTCGCCGCCGCCGCGCCCCGACCCCGGTGTCTCCACCGGCACCCGGGCCAGCGCCGCCGCCACGCACTCCCGCAGATACGCCTCGTGGTCCTCGACGCCCAGCGTGGCCCGCGCGGTGTCCCGTACCCGCCATACCGCGAGGACCACGACCCGCAGCGCGACCCCGCTCGCGTCGGCCGCCGGCATCGGCTCGCTGCGCCAGTGCCGCAGCCGTACGTCCACCCGGCGGCGCAGCAGCATCGGGTTGACCCACATCAGGCCGGTGCGCCGGACGGTCCCCCGGTAGCGGCCGAACAGACCGAGCACCCAGGCCCGTCCGGTCCGGCCCCGGGCGAGCCCGCCGAAGCCGAGCAGACCGAGGGCGCCGGCCCCGGCGTAGGCCGCCCACTGCGCCGGGCCCAGGCCCGCTCCTGCGGACGACGGCAGCCGCAGCGCCTCCAGTGCGAGGGGCGGCAGCGTGCCCGCCCACCAGGAGGTGACCGCGCAGCCCGCGAGACCGCAGGCCCCGGCGAGCACGCCCGCCGAGCCCGGCAGCACCCTGGCGGGCCGCTCGACCAGGTCCGGGTCCACCGCGGGCACGGACCGCGCCCGCGCGGGGGCCGGCCGGCGCAGCCGCGGCTGCTCCCCGGTGCCCTGTCGGCGGCTGACCACGGCGGGCTTCAGCGGGACCGACACCGGGTCGGGCTCGTCACGGAAGAGCAGATGGACGGGGATCTCGGTGGTGATCTCGTTCTGGATCAGCCGGGCGGTCCTGGACGGTCCCTCGGACTCCGGTGTCGGTGAAGTGGTCGTGCTCATGCGTGCCTCCAGCCTCCGCGCCAGATGCGTCACAACAGTGGGGGGTAACAGCAGGGGGTACAGATCGATTACGAGAACAGCCGCCGCCAGGTCTCAGGACCCGGATAGCCGTCCGCCGCGCCGCCCCGCCAGCCCTGGGCGCGCTGGAAGGCCTCGACGTTGCGCCGGTCCGCCTCGCCCCAGCGCGGCCCGGGACCGGTCGTGTAGTGCTTGCCGAACCCTTTCTTCACGAGCTGCTTCCCGAGCAGCGTGATGTGACTGTTGTGCGCGCCGGGCCGGAACAGCGCCCGCCCCGGATACCCCGGCACCCCGTGCGAGGACGGCGGCGCGGGCGGTCCGGACGCTCCGGCGGTGATGTCCCTGCCCTTGCCGGTGGCCAGCAGCGCCCAGGTCTGCGGCCCCGGCAGCCCGTCCGCGTCCTGGCCCCGCCAGCCCTGCGCCTGCTGGAAGGCCTGGGTGGCCCGCCGGTCGGCGTCGGACCAGCGCGGCCCGGGCCCCGAGGAGTAGTAGCGCCCCGCCCCGCGCTCGACGAGCATGCGGCCGAGCTGGGTGACGTACTTGTTGTTGGCCCCGGGTCCGAAGTAGGCCCGTCCCGGATAGGGCGCCGCGTCCGGCTCTGCGGTGCCCGGCTTGGCGGTGTCCGGTTTCGAGCCCGCCGTACCGCCGACGAGACCCTTGTAGCGGTAGGCGACGTAGCGGTCGGAATTGCTCCAGTAGGCGTACGGAGTGGCCTGCCTGCGGGCGTACGGGCGGGTCTCCTCGTAGGCGATGTAGTAGGTGTGCGTGTAGTCCGTCCAGCCGCCGAAGATGACGACGTGCGAGCCCTTCTCGGGGTCGTCCGGGTTGTGGAACAGCAGAATGTCGCCGGGCTGCAGATCCTCCTTCGGGATGCGCACGCCGTACTGGTCGAGCGAGCCCGTCCACTCGTTGCCGGGCAGGCTCCAGGCCATCGAGACGAAGCCCGAGCAGTCCTGCCGGTACCCGTCCGGCCAGTACTGGTACATGCTGTACGGCACCTTCGCCGCGACCCACTGCTTGGCCCGCTTGATGATCTCCGCCCGGGTGGTCCCGGGCGCCTTGGCGGGCTTCGCCGGGACCCCGCCGGGGCCGTGCAGCGGGGCCTTGTCGCCCTGCGGGGTGTCGGGCTCGTCGGCCGCGGGAAGGCTCGGCCGACCGGGTGCCTGCGGGGCCGCGAGCGCCGGTACGGCATGCCCCGCGCCGAGCGCCGCCGAGGCGGCGGCCGCCACGATCACGGTCCGGTGGGCCGGGTGGGCGCCTCTGCGCCCGGCCGCGGAATGCGGCAGGACGCGGCGCCAGTGAACGCATCCGGGGCACTCGCAGTCGCTCACGGGATCGAATTCCTCGAAGACCGGAGTCGCCATGCGATTCCCCTCACAATCCGGATGGAAATGTTCGCTCCTGTGCACATTCGTCAGTTTCTCAACTGTCTTCCGAGTGCGCATGCTGACGGTCCGAATGATGTACGGCACCCCCCTGACCGGGGCCGGAGCGGGGGCGGGCGGTCCGGAGCACCCTCCGGGGTCCGGTAGAGTGGTGACGTCAGCAGGCGCCGCTAGCTCAGTTGGTTAGAGCAGCTGACTCTTAATCAGCGGGTCCGGGGTTCGAGTCCCTGGCGGCGCACCGACACCACAGCCCCTCGCCTGCGCGAGGGGCTGTCGGCGTTCTGGCACCCCGGGCGTCCACAAGGAGCACACAAGACCCCCACAGGCGCCACAATGAACGCGTATGACCGGTAAACACCGCGTTTCGCATCTTGCGATCATGCTGAACGCCGTAGAACCCTGGTCCTTCAAGCTGCTGCCGTTACGCGGCAGTTGGGGGGGGCAAGGAGCCGGTTGCCCGTTTCAACGGGGAGAGGGGCCCCGTTCATGAACGGATGCCGAGGGGGGCATCATGCAACCGGAAGGTCGCGTTTCCATGTCTATGAAGTGGAAGACGTGGTGACTGTGACCCACCACTGATACGTCTGTGAAGGTCGAGGGGGACCGAAACAGACGAAGGAACCGACAGACACGCGGTGACCTGCGTGTGGGGGGATGACTCATGACGTCGACGCCGACGGGCGCCCGGCCGGACTCCGACCCGTCACAGACCACTCAACTCAGAGTGCCATCTCACCGGACCGGGGCGTTCAGGCGCATCAAAAGGACCCTGCCGAAGTACGACTACGAGCACTACAGCCGGCTGGCAGGGCCCCTCACCCAGCCCGATCCGCACAAGCCGTACCGGGTGCAGTACCGCTCGCTGCTCTCGCAGGAGCCGCACCGCATCCGCGTCGCCCTGATGCTCGCCGCGGCGCCGCTGCTCTCGCTGGTGCTGCTGGCCTGGCTGCTGCAGCCCGAGCACTGGACCCAACGCGACTACCCCGCCTATGACTTCCTGTCGGCGCTCGACATAGTGATGCTCGTCTCGATCGGTCTGATCGAGTTCTTCCGCTGCATGAACGTCCTGTCCAACGCGCACGCCACCCTGGTCGCCCGCGACCCGATCCCGGTGGTGCCCGAGACCGGCACGAGAGTGGCCTTCCTCACCTCCTTCGTGCCCGGCAAGGAACCGCTGGAGATGGTGACGAAGACCCTGGAGGCGGCGGTCAAGCTGCGCCACCGGGGCCTGCTGCACGTCTGGCTGCTCGACGAGGGCGACGACCCCGAGGTCAAGGAGGCCTGCGCCCGGCTCGGCGTGCACCACTTCTCCCGCAAGGGCATCGCCAAGTGGAACCAGGCCAAGGGCCCGCACCGCGCCAAGACCAAGCACGGCAACTACAACGCCTGGCTGGACGCGCACGGCGACAACTACGACTACTTCGCCTCCGTCGACACCGACCATGTGCCGCTCCCGAACTACCTGGAGCGCATGCTCGGCTTCTTCCGCGACCCGAACGTCGGCTTCGTCATCGGCCCGCAGGTCTACGGCAACTACGACAACTTCGTGACCAAGGCCGCCGAGTCCCAGCAGTTCCTGTTCCACGCCCTCATCCAGCGCGCGGGCAACCGCTACGGCTCCCCGATGTTCGTGGGTACGTCGAACGCCGTACGGATCAAGGCGCTGAAGCAGATCGGCGGTCTGTACGACTCGATCACCGAGGACATGGCGACCGGCTTCGAGATCCACCGCCACAAGAACCCGGCGACGGGCAAGAAGTGGCGCTCGGTCTACACCCCGGACGTGCTCGCGGTCGGTGAGGGCCCGAGCGCCTGGACGGACTTCTTCACCCAGCAGATGCGCTGGTCGCGAGGGACGTACGAGACGATCCTCAAGCAGTACTGGAAGGGCTGGTACTCGCTGCCGCCGAGCAAGCTCTTCAACTACACGATGATGATCATCTTCTACCCGATGTCCGCCCTGAACTGGATCCTCGCGGCCCTCAGCTGCGCCCTGTTCCTGGGCCTCGGTGCCTCGGGTGTCAACATCGACCCGACGATCTGGCTGATGCTCTACGGCAACGCCTCCGCGCTCCAGATCGGCCTCTACGTCTGGAACCGCCGCCACAACGTCTCGCCGCACGAGCCGGAGGGCTCCGGCGGTGTGGCCGGCATGGTGATGTCCGCACTGTCGGCGCCGCTGTACGCCAAGGCGCTGATCGACTCGGTGCTGCGCCGCAAGAGCAAGTTCGTGGTGACCCCCAAGGGCGACTCGGCCAGCCCCGACCGCTGGTTCGGGACCTTCCGCTACCACTGGTACTTCATCCTGATCTTCGGCGCCTCGATCGCCGCCGGTTTCGTCTACGGGAACGCGCACCCCGCGATGGTCATCTGGGCGACGTTCGCCATGCTGATCACCGCAACCCCGATCTTCGCCTGGCGGCACATGCTGCGGCGGGCGAAGAAGAAGCCTCCGGCTCCCGCGCAGCCGGAGGCGCCGGCGCCGATGGTGCCGCACCAGGCTCAGCCGCTGCCGGCCCAGCCGGGCGCGCATCACAGCCCACAGCACAAGCCGAGTTGGGCCGCCTCGCAGGGCGGCGGCACCGACCAGACCATGCAAATCGCCCTGGGTGGACTTGGGGGACGTAAGGAATGAAAGACCAGGCCGGCCGCCGCCGTGTCCGTCGACTCGCGATAGGCACGGCGGTGGTGCTCGCGCTGGCCGGGATGAACGGTCCGTGGCTCTACCGCTTCGGCACCGAGAAATACCACCAGTACCAGATCAACAGACCCGAGTACAAAGCCGACAACGGTCGCTGGGAGATCGTCGAGTTCCCCGAGGAGTACCGCCAGAACACCATCCACGCGGCGCTGCTGCGCACCGGGAAGGTGCTGCTCGTCGCGGGCTCCGGCAACAACCAGGAGAACTTCGACGCGAAGAAGTTCGACACCCGGATCTGGGACCCGGTCAAGGGCACCATCAAGAAGGTGCCGACGCCGAGCGACCTGTTCTGCACGGGGCACACGCAGCTGGCGAACGGCAATCTGCTGATCGCGGGCGGCACCAAGCGGTACGAGAAGCTCAAGGGCGATGTCACCAAGGCCGGCGGCCTGATGATCGTCCACAACGAGAACCCGGACAAGCCGATCACCCTGCCCGCGGGCACCAGGTTCACCGGCAAGGAGAACGGCAAGACGTTCGTCTCCAAGGACCCGGTGCTGGTGCCGCGGGCGAAGAAGGTCTTCGACAAGGAGACCGGCGAGTTCCTGCGCAACGACCCGGGGCTCGGGCGCATTTACGTCGAGGCGCAGAAGAGCGGCTCCAAGTACGAGACCGGCACCGAGGACAACTACCGGGTGCAGGGCCTGTCGGGTACCGACGCGCGTAACACGTACGGCATCGCGCAGAAGCTCGCCCTTGACAAGAAGGACTTCCAGGGCATCCGGGACGCCTTCGAGTTCGATCCGATCGCCGAGAGGTACATCAAGGTCGATCCGATGAAGGAGGCCCGCTGGTATCCGACGCTCACGACGCTGAGCGACGGGAAGATCCTCAGCGTCTCCGGGCTCGACGACATCGGGCAGTTGGTGCCGGGCAAGAACGAGGTCTTCGACCCCAAGACCAAGAAGTGGTCGTACACGAAGACGATCCGGCAGTTCCCGACCTATCCGGCGCTGTTCCTGATGCAGAACGGGAAGATCTTCTACTCCGGGTCCAATGCGGGGTACGGGCCCGACGATGTCGGGCGTGACCCCGGTATCTGGGATGTGGACACCAACGAGTTCACGAAGCTTCCCGGGTTGAGCGACGCCGACCAGCTGGAGACCTCCGGGACCGTGCTGCTGCCTCCGGCGCAGGACGAGAAGTACATGGTCATCGGCGGCGGAGGCGTCGGTGAGTCCAAGCTGTCCACCGAGAAGACCCGGATCATCGACCTCAAGGCGGACAGCCCGAAGTTCGTGGACGGGCCCTCGCTGGACAAGGGGACGCGGTATCCGTCGGCCTCTGTGCTGCCGGATGACTCCGTGCTGGTGTCGGGCGGGTCCGAGGACTACCGGGGGCGGGGGGACTCCAACATCCTTGAGGCCCGGATCTACAACCCTTCGAGCAACTCCTTCGATCAGGTCGCGGATCCTCTGGTCGGGCGGAACTACCACTCCGGTTCGATTCTGCTGCCCGACGGGCGCGTCATGTTCTTCGGTTCGGACTCGCTGTACAGCGACAAGGCGAACACCAAGCCGGGGAAGTTCGAGCAGCGGATCGAGATCTACACCCCGCCGTATCTGTACCAGGGGTCACGGCCGTCGCTGTCCAAGGGGACGGAGACCATTGAGCGCGGCGAGTCCGGGACCTTCACCTCGCAGCACGCCTCCTCCATCAAGAAGGTGCGGCTGGTCCGGCCCAGCGCGGCCACACATGTGACGGACGTGGACCAGCGGTCCATCGCGCTGGACTTCACGACCGAGGGGAACAAGGTGACGGTGACCGTGCCGGAGAACAGGAACCTTGTTCAGGCCGGGTGGTACATGTTGTTCGTTGTGGATGATCAAGGGGTGCCGTCAGAGGCGCAATGGGTCCGGGTTCCATAGCGCCTCCGGCGGATGGGGGTTCGCGGGGCTGGTCGCGCCGCGCGGCGGTAGCCGCACATCGACACAGCCCCGCGCCCCTCAGGGGGTTGAAGCCTTGGCCAGCTTCAATGCGTAGTCGGGCCACCACTGCCCTGCCTTCGGGCCGCCCTTGCACTCGCCGTCCGACTCACCCGGGCGCTTGACCCAGACGTACGCGTCGACCAGCGGGTCCGCCGTCTTGGTGGTCGGGGTCTCCCCCAGTGCGCGGCCCGGCGGGTTGCACCAGCGCTCGCCCGGGTCGCCCTCCGCGTAGGGGCCGTTGCCGTTGCGGCTGGTGTCGATGACGAAGGGCTTGTTGCCCACCTTGGCCGACAGGTTCTTGCCGTACTGGATGGATTCCTCGGTCGTGTAGAAGTTCGACACGTTGACCGAGAAGCCGTCCGCCTGGTCGATGCCCGCCCGCCTGAGGGGCTCGAAGATCTGGTCCGGGTTGCCCCAGCCGGCGTTGCCCGCGTCCAGGTACACCTTGGTGTTCTTCAGGGACTTGAGCTTCTCGATCGCGCCCTTGAGGAGGTCGTAGCGCTCCTCGTGGAACTCGTCCGGGGTGCAGCCGTCCACCAGGTGCAGGACCGCGTCCGGTTCGAGGACGACCGTGGCCGAGCGGTCGCCGATGCCCTTGGCGACACCGTCGATCCAGGCGCGGTAGGCGTTGCCGTCGGCGGCGCCGCCCTGTGAGTACTGGCCGCAGTCGCGGCGCGGGATGTTGTAGAGGACCAGCAGGGCCGTACGGCCCGCCTTGTCGGCGGCCTCGGTGAAGCCGCGGGCCTCCTCCTCCGGGTTCTCCGGCCCGATCCACTCGCCGGTCGGCTGCTCGGCGATCTTGCGGATCTGCTCGGCGTCGGAGTCCTTGCCCGCCTTCTCGTAGGCGGCCACCTGCTGGGCCGCGTTGCCTTCCGGGTTGACCCAGAACGGGTCGACCTCCTTGGGCTGCTGGGTGATACCGGCGCCGGCGCCGTCCCGCTCGTCGCCCCCGTCGTCCGAGGAAGAACAGCCCGCGATCAGCAGTGCAGCCCCCAGCACCACCGCGGACGCCCCCCTCCGGCCCCCCCTGCTGCCGTACATCCAACTCCCCCTTGGGTGCACCGTTCCAAGCCTCAATCCTGACACACGCGTGCTGCGGCACACGAGATCGACCGGGCCTTGTCCAAGAGCTGTTACACCCTCAAGGGCGAGGGTAGGTGCGCCGCTGAGCGGGGAGGCCGACAGGGGAAGGGAAGTGGGCATGCACTACACCACCCGGGAGACTCGGCTGGCCGCCGCGCTGGTGGAGGCGGCGGACACCCTCACCGACGGATTCGAGACCACCGACTACTTACAACGGGTCTCCGACCATTGCGTGGAACTGCTGGCCGCGCGAGCCGCCGGGTTCATGCTGATCGACGGAGGCCGCACCGTCTCCCTGGCCGGGAGCAGCCGGCAGCGGGAGATCGCGCTCGATCTGCTCCAGGCCCAGTCCGGCGGCGGGCCCTGCCTGGACAGCTACGGCACCGGGAAGCCGGTGCCGCCGGTCTCCATCAGCGTGGCGCACGCGGGTTCCCGCTGGCCGGGGTTCACCGAGCGGGCGCTGCGCCACGGGGTCGCGGCGACGTTCGCGGTGCCGCTGCGGCGCCGGGAGACGCTGCTCGGCGCGCTCAATGTGTTCGTGCCGACGCTGCCGGACGACCCGGTGGCGGGCGGCGACGGGGAGCTGCGGCTGGCGCAGGCGCTGGCCGACGCGGCGGCCGTGGGGCTGCAGAACCATCGCGCCTACGCCCGCTACCGCACCCTGGCGGGCCAGTTGCAGGAAGCCCTGTCCAGCAGGGTCCGCATCGAACAGGCCAAGGGCATGCTCGCCGAGCGCTGGGGGACCGGCGCGGACCATGCCTTCGTGGCGCTACGGCAGTACGCGCGGCGGCGCCGGCTGCCGCTGGACCGAGTGGCGCAGGCCGTCATCGACCGGGTCGCGGACGACGCGGAGTTGCGCGGCGAAGCCGGGGATTCACCCAGCGGCCACTCATAGCACCCCGTATCACCAGCGCGGATCACGCAGCGCCACCAGCTTTGGCCTTGGCGCCTGTAGGGCTCTAGGCCACGGCCCGCTTCCGTTCTAGAGTCGTATCGGACGGCCCCAGCCCCCGGCCTGTCGCCTCCCCTCCACGATGACCACCAAAGCCTCCCGCGGCTGCCGTCGGGTTACTCCCGCAGCCCGAGCGCGCGCGGTTGAGGACCAGCCCGGTCGGCGGCTTCACGGGGAGCGGGTCGTCGACCGGGCCAGGTGGCCTTCACAGACCGGTGCCCGTGAGGTACGCCGACACCACGACGTTCGCCGTGTAGCTGCGGCTCGCCCGGTCGAAGGTGCCGCCGCAGGTGATGAGCCGGAGTTCGGCGCGGCCGGGCTCGCGGGGTCCGTAGACCTGGCGGGCGTCGAAGCGGTCGCGGGTGACGACCTGGACGTCGTCGACGGTGAACTCGGCGACCCGGCCGTCGTCGCGGATGACCCGGACCCTCGCGCCGGGCTTCAGCGCGCTGATCTTGTAGAAGACGGCGGGCCGGGTCTCGGTGTCCACGTGCCCCACCATCAGCGCCGTCCCGGCCGCGCCGGGTGCCGCGCCGGCGGCGTACCAGCCGACGACGCCGGGCTGGTCGAAGGGCGGCGGGTCGACGGCGCCCTCCGGGTCCAGACCGCGGGCCACCACGGGGGCCTGGACGCCTAGGCCGGGTATGTCCACGCGCTGCGGAAGCGCCTCGTCCAACGGGCCGGCGGGCGGCGGCAGTTCGACATCGGGCGGGCGGCCGACCGCGGCCATGTCGCCGGTGGTGGGCGCGGATATCCCCTGGCGTACGTCGGTGACGTCCCGCCCCCACAGCCACAGCCCGAGCAACAGCACGGCCCAGGCCATGCCCGTCAGCAGACGGCCGGAGAGGGGGGAACGGCTGGATCCGGACATGGTCAGTCCGTCCTGCGGCTCCGGCGGGCGCTTCTGAGCGCCACGGCCGTCGCCGCGACTCCGGCCAGGACCAGGCCGGTGACCGTCTGTGCGGTGCCGGGGCCGGTCGTACGGGCGTCGTCGGCGGTGGAGATACGGGCCGCCGCACCGCCGCCGCCCGCCTTCACGGGGGCGACCGGCGAGGCCGGCGTGGACGGGGTCTTCCCGACCGGGAGCGCGACCGTGCGCCGGGCGTCACCGCAGGTGATCGTGACGTCGTAGGAGCCGAACTCCAGGGAGGACCGGATGCGGCTCTCGCCGACGAGGGTGCCCTCCTCGCCGGTGACGGCGAGCTTGATGTCGGTGACGAAGGCCGCCGATACGGCGCTCGCCGTCCGTTCGGCACAGCCCGTCACCCGCAGCGCGACCTCGGCGCCCGGCGCGGGCGAGGCGGGGGTCACCGAGATGCCACCTCCTCCGTCCGCCGCGTGAGCCGCCGGGGTGAGCACCGCGACGGCCGCCGCGACGCCTGCACAGACAGTGACCTTCAGTGATCCCATCGTGAACCTCCAGATACCTGGAGACTCCTCCTGGGTGCCGGGCCCCGCATCCTCAGCGGGGCCCGACTGCTCCGTATGGGTCGTTTTCGGGTACGTGCGGGTTTTAGATCCGGTCGACCAGGTCCGCGATGGAGTCGACGACCTTGGAGGGCCGGTACGGGAAGTGATCCACCTGCTCGGGCCGGGTCAGCCCGGTGAGCACCAGGAAGGTCTGCATCCCGGCCTCCATGCCGGCCAGCACGTCGGTGTCCATCCGGTCGCCGATCATGGCGCTGGTCTCGGAGTGGGCGCCGATGGCGTTCAGGCCGGTGCGCATCATCAGGGGGTTCGGCTTGCCCGCGAAGTAGGGCTGCTTGCCGGTCGCCTTGGTGATCAGGGCGGCCACCGCGCCGGTCGCGGGCAGCGGGCCCTCGGTGGAGGGGCCCGTCTCGTCGGGGTTGGTGCAGATGAAACGGGCGCCGTCGTTGATGAGCCGGACCGCCTTGGTCATGGCCTCGAAGGAGTACGTCCGGGTCTCTCCGAGGACGACGTAGTCCGGCTCGTGGTCGGTGAGGATGTAGCCGATGTCGTGCAGCGCCGTGGTGAGGCCCGCCTCGCCGATGACGTACGCGGAGCCGCCGGGCCGCTGGTCGTCCAGGAACTGGGCGGTGGCCAGCGCCGAGGTCCAGATGGACTCGATCGGCACCTCAAGGCCCATGCGGCGCAGCCGGGCGTGCAGGTCGCGCGGGGTGTAGATGGAGTTGTTGGTGAGCACCAGGAACGGCTTTCCGGACTCACGCAGCTTCTTCAGGAAGGCGTCGGCGCCGGGGATCGGTACGCCCTCGTGGATCAGCACTCCGTCCATGTCGGTGAGCCATGACTCGATGGGCTTGCGGTCTGGCATGTGCGGGACTCCTGGCATACGTACGGGATGAGCGGAGGGCGCCGGAACCACGGCGTACCGACGCCCTCAGCCTAATCAGGAAGTGCTGACCTTGACCCCGTCGATCACCCAGTACCAGTTGTTGGACCCGGTGTAGCGGAAACGGAAGTTCACGCTGGAGGCGCCGGCCGGGACCGGCACGCTGACGGACTGCGGCTGGGAGATGACGTCGGAGGTGTAGCTCTTGACGGCGGTGGGGGTACCGCCGTTGAAGGAGGCGAGGATCTGGGCGGTCTGGGCGCCTTCCTGCCGGTAGAAGGTGGTGAAGTCCAGACGGACCGAGGTCTTCCCGGTGACGTTGTGGGCGGGGGTGACGAGGGTCGAGTCGTAGGTGCCGGAGAAGGTCTTGTCGGACCACTCGTCGGAGTCGGCGACGGCGAAGACCCCGCGGGAGCGAACGTTGAGCTCACGGGACTGGTCGCGCTGGGTGCGGGACCAGAACTCGTCGGTGGCGAAGGACCAGCCGTGCCACTCGGTCACCCCGCCGGTGCCCATGGCGTTGTTGATGACGGACCAGCCGCTGGGCGGGGTGTGGGTGTAGCCGAGGACGGTCGCCGGGATGCCCGTCTCGTCGGTGCGGGTGGACAGCGTGAGCGCGTCGAAGGGGTCGGTGGACCGCTCCTGGATGGGCTTGCCGTCCAGCCCCCAGGCCGGGTCCACGGTGATGCCTAGCTGCTTGAAGACGGTGGGTACGACGTCGACGAGCCGCGTGTCGATGGGACGGGCACCGGCGGTGATGCCGGGGCCGGTGGCGAGGACGAAGGTGCGGCGTTCCTCGACGGCCGAGCCGCCGTGGCCGCCGGCGTCGAGGTGGCCGTGGTCGGTGGTGACGATGACGGTCCAGCGCTCGGTGGAGTAGCCGGGGCGGGCCTTGATCGCGGCGCGGAGTCTGCCGACGAAGGCGTCCTGTACGGCGATCTGGTTGAGGTAGGCCTGGCTGCCGGCGCCGGAGTTGTGGCCGACGATGTCGGACTGGCCGAAGTAGACGAAGAGGACGTCCGGGTTCTGGTCGCGGATGAGGGCCTCGGCTTCGGAGGCGATGGTGGCGTCGTGGCCGCTGTACCCGTCGGCGTCTCCGTCGAGGACGAGCTTGGCGTCGGCGCCGGGGGTGACGGTGCCCTGGGTGTCGAGGGGCTTCCAGTCGACGGCGGCGTAGGTGGACAGCTCGGGGCGGACCTGGGCGAGGCGGGCGAGGAAGCCGGGGTACTGGCCGTACTTCTTGCCGGTGAAGGTGTTGTCCTTGACTCCGTGCTTGTCGGGCCAGACACCGGTGGAGATCGTGGACCAGCCGGGGCCCGAGGAGGTGGCGGCCATGGGGTTGGCGTAGAGCAGCGAGGTCCCGAAGGTGCCCTCGCTCATCATGGCCTTCAGGTGCGGGGCGTTGGCGGCGGCGATCCGGTCGTAGCGGAGTCCGTCCATGCCGATGACGAGGACCTTGTCCTTGCTGGTGCCGTTGGGGAGGGTCGGCACGGCGTGGGCGGGGACGGGCCCGAGGGCGAGGGCTGCGGCGGTGGTTGCGGTGGCGGTGGCGGTGAGGACGGTGCGGCGGGTCGGGTATGACGTCACGTGATCCTCCGGAGGTGAAGGGCTGTGGGTCGGGGTGCCGCCCGCAGCGGCGGCGGCTTTCAGCGGGGGTCGGGGGGCGCAGCCCCCAGGGGACGGTGGGGGTCCCCCCCTCTGGGGGAGGGCAGGGGCGGCAGGGACGAAAACGCGGCCGTCAGCTGCCCGTTGCCGACTTCCAGTTGTCGACGTGCTTCGTGAGGTTCTTCTCGATGGCGTCCCAGTCCGGCTCGAAGATCTGCACGTCCTTGATGAGGTTCGTCAGGGCGATGGCATCCGCGTCGACCGCCTTCACATCCTGGCGGGCGGTGAAGCCGCCACCGATCTCGCTCACTTGCCGCTGCGCCTTCTGACTGAGCATGTAGTCAAGAAGCTTCTTGCCGTTCTCCGAATGCGGGGCGTCCGTCACCAGACCGGCCGCGTACGGCAGCGCGAACGTCGTCGGCTTGCCGCCCTCCTTCGCCGGGAACCAGATCCCGAGGTTCGGCATGTCCTTGGACTGGGCGTAGTTCATCTGCACATCGCCGTTGGCGACCAGCAGTTCACCCTTGTCGACCTTGGGCGCCAGCTTGCCGGTGGAGGCGGACGGGCCGACGTTGTTGGACTGGAGCTTGCCGAGGTACTCCAGCGCGGCCTCCTCGCCGCCGAAGTCGTGCATCGCCTTGATGAGGACGGCCGTACCGTCGCCGGCGACACCCGGGGTCGAGTACTGGAGCTTGTTCTTGTACTTGGAGTCCAGCAGTTCCTCCCAGGTGGTGGGCGCCTCGGCCAGCTCCTTCTTGTTGTAGATGAACCCGAAGTAGTTGTTGACGACGGAGGTCCACGTCCCGTCGGCGGACTTGTCGGCCCCGCTCACCTGGTCGGCGCCCTCGGGGACGTACTTCTGCAGCAGCCCCTTGCCGTCGGCCTGCTGGATGAACGGCGGCAGCGTGACGAGGACGTCGGCCTGCGGGTTGCTCTTCTCGCGGACGGCGCGCTGCACCATCTCTCCGGAGCCGCCCTCGACGTACTCGACCTTGATCCCGGTCTCCTTCTCGAAGTCCTTGAAGATCTGGTCGTACCAGCCGTCGCCGTTCTCCCCCTTGAGGCCGTCCGCGCTGTAGACGGTGACGACCTTCTCGTCGGAGGCGGCGGAGCTGCCCCCGCAGGCGGACAGCATCGGGGCGGCGACCAGCGCGAGCGCTACGGCGAGCGTGATGCGGTTTCTGGGCATGGCGAGGTGAACTCCAGACAGGGGGAGGGAAGAACGGTCAGCGGTACGAGGCTTTGGTGCGCACGCGGGACACGGCGAACAGGACCAGCAGCGTCGCCGTCATCAGGACCACGGCGATCGCGGACCCGGTGAACAGGGCACCGCGGTCGGTGGCCGCGTAGATCAGGACCGGAAGCGGGGTCCAGTCGGGCGGATAGAGCATCATCGTGGCGCTCAACTCGCCCATGGACAGGGCGAAGCAGAGGCCCGCGGCGGCGGACAGGGAGGGCAGCAGGAGAGGGAGCTTGACCCGCCACAGCACGTACGAGGGGCGGGCGCCGAGCGAGGCGGCGGCCTGCTCGTAGGCGGGGTCGAGGCGGGTGAGCGCGGCGGACACCGACTGGTGGGCGAAGGCGGTGACCAGCACGGTGTGCGCGACGATCACGATCCACCGGGTGCCGTTGAGCAGCATCGGCGGTTGCGAGAAGGCGACCAGCACCGCGAGCCCGACGACGACCGAGGGCACCGCGAGCGGCAGCACGAACAGCGCGTCGAGGACCCGCCGCCCGCGCTTGCCGAGGGCCTGTGCGGTGAGGGCGGCCCAGGTCCCGGTGGCGAGGGCGAGCAGGCTCGCGGTGGCCGCGGTGACGAGGCTGGTGGTGAGCGCCTGGAGGGCCTCGCCGCGGGTGGCGGCCGAGTAGTGCCCGGTCGTGAAGCCGGACGGCAGCACGCTCGACCAGTTGGTGGCGAAGGAGGCGCCGAGGACCACCAGCAGCGGCAGCGCGAACAGCGGCAGGAACAGCAGGAGGAACAGGACCCATACGGCCCACTTGGCCCCGCGGCTATGCACCAGCACGACGGCTCACCACCCGGTACAGGCCGTACAGGCCCACGGAGATCAGGACGTTGACGACGGCGACCACGCAGGCGCCCGGGTAGTCGGACTCCAGGATCGCCTTGCCGTAGACGAGGGTCGGCAGGGTGGTGACGCCCTTGGCGCCGGTGAAGAGCACGATGCCGAACTCGTTGAGGCACAGGACCAGGACCAGGCTGCCGCCGGCCGCGAGGGCGGGCAGCGCCTCGGGCAGGATGATCCGCCGGATGATCCTCGGCGCCCGGGCGCCCAGCGAACTGGCCGCCTCCAGCTGCGCGGTGTCGAGCTGGGCGAAGGCCGCGAGCAGCGGCCGCATCACGAACGGCGTGAAGTACGTGATCTCCGCGAGCAGCACACCCCAGGGCGTGGTCAGGAACTGGAACGGCCCCTCGGCGGCGCCGGTGACGTCCGTCCACAGTCCGTTGGCCATGCCGACCGTGCCGTAGATGAACAGCAGGGCGAGCGTGATCAGGAAGGACGGGAAGGAGAGGAAGACGTCGATGAAGCGGGACACCGCCCGCGCGCCCGGGAACGGCACGAAGGCGATGACCAGCGCCAGCAGAAACCCGAGGACCAGGCATCCGGCGGTGGCGGCGAGCGCCAGCCAGACCGTGGTCCACAGGGCCTCGCGGAAGGCCTCGGAGGCGAAGACATCGGCGTACGGCTCAAGCGAGGTGCCGCCGGTGTCGGGCTTGAGGGACTGCTCGACGACGAGGGCGAGGGGGTAGAGGAAGAAGAGGGCGAGGAGGGCGACGGGCGGGGCCGCCCACAGCAGCCGTCTGGGAGACCACTGAGAACCTTGACAACCCGCCCGACTTGCACCGGATTGCCCCGATCGACTTTTGCGGGCGAACCTGGGCGATCGGGGCGGCCCAAGCAAGATCTTCAGGACACTTCTAGGCATCGGTGACTCCCGCGGTCAGCAGCACCGCGTCCTCCGGCGCGAAGTGCAGGTCCACCGTGTCGCCGAGGGCGGGCGGGTCCCTGAGCTCCCGGAGGTCGGTCATGATCCGGTGGCCGTCGACCTCGACGTACAGCCGATGCGTGGCTCCGCGCCACTGGATCTCCCGGACGGTTCCGGAGAGCCGGTTGGGTCCGTCGCCCACGCCGATCAGGTGCGGCCGTACGCAGAGCGTGGCCCGCGCGCCCTTCGCGAAGCCCGTCGTGTCCACCTTGAGCTCGGCGCCCCCGAAACCGACCCCGTCCGAACCCACCGTCACCGGCAGCAGGTTGGCGTTGCCGACGAAGGACGCCGTGAACTCGTTCGCCGGGGCCCGGTACAGCTCTCTCGGTGTCCCGCAGGCCTGCAGCCGCGTCCGGTCCATCACCGCGATCCGGTCGGCCAGGGTCAGCGCCTCGACCTGGTCGTGGGTGACGTAGAGGATCGAGACGTCCGGCAACTCGCGGTGCAGCCGGGCCAGTTCGGCGAGCATTCCGGAGCGCAGGCGGGCGTCGAGGGCGGACAGGGGCTCGTCGAGGAGCAGCACTCCCGGCCGGATGGCGAGCGCCCGCGCGAGGGCGACGCGCTGCTGCTGGCCGCCGGACAGCTCGCGCGGGTGGCGGCGGGCGTAGGCCGCCATGCCGGTCATCTCCAGCGCCTCGGCGACCCGTACCCGGATCTCGTCGCGGGCGGCCTTGCGGGCCTTCAGTCCGAAGGCCACGTTGTCCTCGACCCGCAGGTGCGGGAAGAGGGCGTACTGCTGGACGACCATCCCGATGCCCCGCCGGTGCGGGGGCAGCCCGGTGACATCACGGTCGCCGAGGAACACCCGCCCGGCGGCGGGCCGCACGAACCCGGCGACCGCCCGCAGCGCGGTGGTCTTGCCGGATCCGGACGGCCCGAGCAGCGCCATGACCTCGCCGGGGGCGACGGTGAGGTCGAGGGCGTCGAGGACGACATTGCCGTCGTAGGCGACGGTGACGCCTTCGAAGCGGATACCGCTGCTCATGCGAGCACTCCCGGCAACTGCGCGACGGACTTCAGCACATGGGTCGCCCCTGCCGACCCCAGCGCCACCGCGTCATGCGCCCCGGTCAGCACGCCGGCGACCACGCCCGCGCCCGCGCGGACGCCGCTGAGCACGTCGTAGGACGTGTCGCCGACGACCGCGATCTGCCGGACGCCGTCCGCCGCGGCCGTACGGAGGAAGGCGGTCAGGACCATGTCCGGGTACGGCCGCCCGCGGCCCCCGGCGTCGGCCGGGCACAGCGTCAGCGGGACCAGGTCCTGCCAGCCGAGCGCGGCGAGGATCGCGTCCTGGGTGGTGCGGGCGAAGCCGGTGGTCAGCACGACCGTGCGGCCCTGGGACTTGAGTTCCTCGATGGCCTCGCGCGCCCCGGGCAGGGCCGCGACCCGGCCGCCGTCGACGAGTGCGGCGTACGCCTCCTCGAAGGCCTTGTTGGCCTGCTGGGCCTTGGCCTCCTCGCCGAACAGATGCCGGAAGACGGAGATCTTGGACTCGCCCATGGTGGCGCGGACGTGGTCCAGCATCGAGTCGGGCTCGGCACCGAGGTGCCGGGCAGCCGCCGTGAAGGCCTGCTCGACGAGGCCACCGTCGGCGACGGTGGTGCCGGCCATGTCGAGGACGACGAGTCGGATGTCGGAGGTCGTGTCGGTCATGGGGATCACCAGCCCAGTTCGTTCGCGGTGGTCTCGGCTATCGCGGGCGAGCAGGTCATACCGCGCCCGCCGGGCCCGGTGACCAGCCACACCCCCTCGCGCACCTGCTGCCGGTGCACGACCCGGGAGGGATCGGTGCACTGGGCGTACACGCCCGCCCAGCGGCGGCGGATCTTCGGCAGCGGACGCCCGAGGAAGGACTCGACGACCTCGACGAGGTGGTCGTAGGGGTCTTCGAGGGTGTCGAAGGCGAAGGGGTGCTCGTACTCGTGGGTGTCGCCGATGGTCAGTCCGCCGTCGGCGCGCTGGACCATGAGCAGTTGCATACGGTGCTCATGAGCCGTGGGCGCCTGCGGCTGCCCGGAGTTGAGGCCGTCGAGGGCCCCGCCGCGGTAGGCCGGGTAGTAGCGGAAGCTGTCGGCGTCGGCGACCGAGGTGGTGAGCGGTTCGCCCAGCGGGTCGGTCTGCATCATCTGGAGCCGGACCCGGCGCACGGGCAGCTCGGGCCCCGCCAGCTCGCGGACGAGCCCGCCGAGCCAGGCGCCGGTGCACAGGAGGACGACGTCACCGCCGTGGACGTCGCCGTGGTCGTCGCGGACCGCGCTGGAGCCGATGACCTCGCGGACCTCGCGGCCCGGCAGGAAGGTGTAGTGCGGAGACTTCAGCAGCTCTTCGCGCAGGGCGAGTTGAGCCGTGCGCGGCTCCACGGCCGCGTCCCGCTCGCAGTACAGCGCGGCGGCGAACTCGCCGCGCAGGGCGGGGTTGAGGGCGCGCGCCTCGGCCGGGGTGAGCAGCTTGTGACCGCGCGCTGCGGCATCCGCACGGCCTACGGCGGCCTCGGCGACGGCGAGTTCGAGGTCGCCGCGGACGGGGGTGAGGGAGCCGTTGGCCCGGAAGCCCAGCTTCGGCACCCGGGCGCCGATCTCCTCCCACAGCTCCCGCGCCCGCAGGGCGGTCTCCAGCTCCTCGCCCGCCGCTCGGCCACTGACCCAGATCTGGCCGAAATTGCGCAGCGAGGCGCCGCGAGCCTCCGGCTCGCGCTCGATCTGTACGACCTCGTGGCCGCGTTCCACTGCTTGCCAGGCGTGCATGGTGCCCACCACGCCGGCTCCGACGACTATCACTCTCACGACGGCAACGCTCCTCGGACTCGGGGAACCGGAATGGTCCGGCTACCAACGGGAGCGTGAACGAGCCAACACATTTGGGCTAGACCCGTTATCTTTTCGTGATGTATCGAGGGAGGCTGTGGGGACGGTTTTCAGCCGCGCAAATGTGCGCTGAAGGAAAAGCGGTCGCCGCGGTAGAGGGTCCGTACGCGCTCCAGCGGCTGCCCCGCCGTGTCCCGCGAGACCCGGTGGATGAGCAGCATCGGCAGGGCCGGCGGGGTGCCGATGAGAAGAGCCTCGCGCGGGGTGGCGAGCACGGTCTCGATGCGCTCGTCGGCGTCGCCGAAGGCGATGTCCTGGGAGTGGAGGTAGGCGTAGAAGGAGGAGTCGGGGTCGAAGTCGGTGTCGAGGCGGGGGACGCGGCCCACCGCGACATACGTGCTCTCCAGGCCGACCCGCTCGTCGTCGGCGAGCAGGACGCGCTCCAGGTGCCAGACGGGTTCGCCACGGGTCAGGCCGGTCTCGGCGGCGAGGGCGTCCGGGCAGGGGAAGCGGTCGAGGGTGACGAGGGTACGGCCGGGGGTGCGCCCCTGCCGCCGTACGCCCTCGGTGTAGCTGGCGAGGGACAGCGGCTGCTCCAGCTTGGGCCCGGCGACGACCGTCCCGCGTCCCTGACGGCGCAACTTGCCCTCCAGCACCAGCTCGCGCAGCGCCTGCCGCACCGTCTCGCGGGCGACGTCGTACTCCTCGGCGAGATCACGCTCGGTGGGAATGGCGCTGCCCTCGGGCAGCTCCGCCACGAGGTGGTCGATGCGCGCCTTCACCGCGTAGTACTTCGGGATGCGCCCGTGCTCGGGGATGCCGGAGCGGACGGGGGCGCCGGGGGCCTGGTCGTTCGGGTAGTCCACGCAGGGATCGTCGCAGACGGCCCTGGCCGGCTCGGCGCCGCCTCGGCGGGAGGGGCGGGGTGGCGGGGGCGGTGACAGCGCGGGGGCGGGGTGGCGGGGGCGGTGACAGCGCGGGGGCGGGGTGGCGGGGGCGGTGACAGCGCGGGGGCGGGCGACGGGGGGCCGACGGTGGCGACGGCGCGGGGGCGGGCCGTGCCGGGGGCGGGCGACGGGGGGCCG
>NZ_JAVRBF010001214.1:0-251 GCF_032436805.1 Streptomyces sp. P17
TGAGTTGCACGCCGACCGAGGCCAGGTCTGGCCGCACGCCGGCGAACCGGTCCTCCACCACCCATTGCGAGAAGGGTTCGGTCTTGACCATCGCCGCGTCGCGCACGCCGAGGCGCGCGGCCAAGGCTTCAATATCGGCGTCGGTGGTGGCCGGCACGATGCGGTCGACCATGGTCTCGGGAAAGGCGCCCTCCGCCTCGATCCAGTCGGCCAGATGCGGGTCGTGGCGGCGGGCCAGCGTCAGAACGGCG
>NZ_JAVRBF010001215.1:0-251 GCF_032436805.1 Streptomyces sp. P17
TGGGGTGGCTTGGCTGGACCTACCGCGATGCGATTGCCGCAAAACTGACTGACCGCGCGCCTTCGGTCGCCAATTTTCTTCGGAGTTTTTGATGTCCTCATCGCTTATTGCCATCGCGTCTGAGATCGGCGCGCCCATGGTCAAACGCATCTTGCAACACCAGATCGGCGGCATCGGCGGTCAATTGGCAGGCGAGGTGATCGACAAGATTGCGGCGCAGGCCGGCGGCACCCGCGAGGACATCGACCGGC
>NZ_JAVRBF010001216.1:0-251 GCF_032436805.1 Streptomyces sp. P17
CGAGCCAGCGATGCGAACAGCGAACCGGTCTTCGGTGCTGCTGCTGCTTCTTCGGAAGGAGCTTCTTCGGTAACTTCTTCCTTTGCTGCATCCATGTCGAATGGCGGTTCTTCGTTCGCAGCAACTTCAGCCGTGGTTTCCGGCTCTGCTTCCGTTACGGTTTCCTGAGTAGGCTCAGGATCGGCAGAAACAGGGGCTGTGGTCTCTTCAACCACTTCCGGCTTGGTTACGGTGCGGTTGACCGTTCCCGG
>NZ_JAVRBF010001217.1:0-251 GCF_032436805.1 Streptomyces sp. P17
TAAACAATATAGCTGTAAACCTGTATCCACTCGATATTCTCGCATCCAATGTACTTACCTTGTCGTTGCAGAAATACGGGCAAAATGAGCGGTCGTTGTTTACATTTCTTGAATCAACAGATCACACAGGGTTAGCGAGGTTTAACAAGCGAGATAACCCGTTCTATAATCTGAGCTGTGTATATGATTACCTAAATTTTAATTTTTACTCCTTTCTAACTTCAAAGTATAATCCTGATTTTTCGGCATGG
>NZ_JAVRBF010001218.1:0-251 GCF_032436805.1 Streptomyces sp. P17
GTTATTGATAGTGGTTTTGGCGGAATCAATACAAAAGCAGAAAACGCTCAAGGTCAGATCGATTTGACAGGTGGGAACATGGGGACCTTCAATTATTACTCTGAAGAGCAAAAGCGTATTGCTTCTGAAAGTGAGCACAAGCATCGTAATCAGTAAATACGAAACGGGCCGATTTTTATCGGCCTGTTTTTTTATTCAATACTACGTTGTCACTTGTTTATTAAGATATGCTGGTTTGTTGCCACTTTTTG
>NZ_JAVRBF010001219.1:0-251 GCF_032436805.1 Streptomyces sp. P17
GTCCCGGGCGAACCTTGACCACCGCCAATTTCGGGTGCCTGCGTTTCCTGCCGAATAGGATGCACCAGCGACGAACGCGCCAACTCCTATCGCGCACACGACTGATACGCCGCATGCCACCGAACCCACAATCCCGCTGGCCCACAATCCCACCTGAGCTGGGACTGTCCGACGAACGGTGTTTCCGGCCTGACGCGCCGAGCGGGAGCTCGGCGGGAAGGGTTGGCGTCTGATGACGGCGACACTGAACG
>NZ_JAVRBF010001220.1:0-251 GCF_032436805.1 Streptomyces sp. P17
GCTCCGGCAAGAGGTAGCAGCCGTCTAGGACGACTTGCGGCGTTCGCGCCCGCCACGTGGCGCCGCCGGAGAAGAACCCAATGTGCTGCCGCCACGAACCATGGAGGAATTCGAAGCGGGCGGTAAGTTTCCCAACGCTAGCGCCTCTTTCTCCGCGGTGCTGATCGGCGCGAAGTTCTTTGGGTCCGCGGCGAAACGCATCAGCTCGTGATGTATCTCGGGGAACGCTTCGAGCAATTCCGCGGCGCGAG
>NZ_JAVRBF010001221.1:0-251 GCF_032436805.1 Streptomyces sp. P17
GCCCAGTTTGGCGCCCTCGAAGCCGTACTTGCGCCACTCGACTTCGGTCGCGCTGCAGGCCCATGCCTTCTGTGCGAACACCGGCCAGTATCTTTCGGCAAACCCGCGGTCGAATTGGCTGTGATGCGCGATAATTACAACCGCGTCGTCTACGAATTTTTCCACCGCGACGTCGTCGATGCGGTGACCTGCGATCCAATCCCCGCCGAGATCACCGACTTAACCGGCATCAGCGATGAGTTGGTCGCCGG
>NZ_JAVRBF010001222.1:0-251 GCF_032436805.1 Streptomyces sp. P17
TGAGCGGTCAAGCGGTGGCGTTCGAGCAACGCCGGCAGGTCGTCACTTTCTGCGCATGACGCGCTCGATACTTGAACAAGTCGAGGCGCTGACTGCATCAACAAGAGCGCACGGGTCTGGCGAAGCGGGTCGTCTCGTCATCGGGTTCTGTACTTCGCTGACGGCAGGCAATCTGCGCGCAACATTACTCGACTTCAAGAAGCTTTTTCCGCACGTTGAGCTTGTAACCGTCGAGAGGTCGAGAACGCGGC
>NZ_JAVRBF010000228.1:0-724 GCF_032436805.1 Streptomyces sp. P17
AGCGCCTCACGCGGGGAGATCCCGAAGAACTCCGCGTCAAAACCCGCCACATCGTCCAGGAAACCGCCGCGCCGGACGTACGACTTGCCCAGCCTCTCGGGATCCGGGTCGTAGAGGTCCTCGGGCCAGCCGCGGTCAGCGGGAAGCTCGGAAGTGGCGTCGACGCCCGCCGCGACCAGGTCCCACAGCTCCTCCGGAGACCGCACCCCGCCCGGGAAGCGGCAGCCCATCCCGACCACCGCGATTGGCTCGCGGGCCGCCTGGGAGACCTCGCGGGAGGCCTCGGTCAGCAGCTGGTTCTCCCGCTGGAGCCGGTCCCGCTCCTTCAGCGAGACGCGGAGTGCGCGGATGAGTTCCTCGTTCGATGCAGCCATGCTCGTCCCCTGCTTTCAAAGATCGGTTCAGGAATCGGTGCCGAGGGCGATCTGGAGGAGGTCCTCGACGGCCATCCCGTCGATGGCGTCCTCACCCGCCGCGGACGCCGCGCTGCCCGCGGATTCCTCGGCGTCGGGGTCCTCCAACCCCAGCAGGACAAGCAGGGGCTTCATCAGCCCCGCCTCCTTGAGCCGGCTCAGCGGTACGCCCATCAGCGCCCGGCGGATCTCCGCCTCCCCGGCCGCGCCCTGAACCTGTTCCTGCTGTCCCAAGTCGGCTGTGTTGGGGGTGAGTTGGGTGAGGAGGTGGTCGGTGAGGGCGTGGGGGGTGGGGTGGTCGAAGATGGTGG
>NZ_JAVRBF010001223.1:0-251 GCF_032436805.1 Streptomyces sp. P17
TTTTCAATGTCGCATTGCGCCACAATTTCAAATTTATGTTTTTTATACCCATACTTCTTCAGTGAATAATACAACTTTCTTTGACCTTTCACGTGTTCTGGATATCTGTAACCCCTTATTCTCTTTTTAATGTCAATGCTTTGCCCAATATAAACCCTGCCTGTTGGAGAAGTTATCTTGTAAATTCCACATATTTTACTCATAATACATATAAAAAGCAAAGCCCCGAAAGGAAAATGTTGCGTCTCACT
>NZ_JAVRBF010001224.1:0-251 GCF_032436805.1 Streptomyces sp. P17
CGGGATACATACCCATCATGGAGAAGACTACGAACGCACTCATGCCACCGCCGTCTTCGTCACCCGGTACTCCCATAAGATCATTACGGAACCACTCACCCACCAGTTTCCTGATCAGCTTTTGGGTGCGCCACGGCTGACCTGCGTAGTTGTACAGATAAGGGATGTGCAGGCTGGGCTCATTGGCCATGGAGAATTGACCCACATTCCCTGTTTGGTCAGGCATCTGATAGTAAAACTCAAATCGATTG
>NZ_JAVRBF010001225.1:0-251 GCF_032436805.1 Streptomyces sp. P17
CCGCCGCGCGGCCGCTGACGTCGGAGACCATCGAGCGCGGACTGCTTCTCACCAACGACCTTCCCGGCATCTCCGCGGCAGGCGTGCTCAAGCCTTCACCCGATACGCCGGCCACTTCCAGCGCGCTGCTGGGCGAGCCGGTGACGCTCAGGCCCAGTTGATCGCCGCCGAAGAGCGAATTGAACTCGACGTCGCCGGCGAACGTCCAGATGCCGGAGAAGCGCGAACCGCGATTGTCCACCGCGGCGCCG
>NZ_JAVRBF010001226.1:0-250 GCF_032436805.1 Streptomyces sp. P17
AGGGGCGCTCGGTGCGCTCCATCTCGGTCAGGATGAAGTTGCAGGTGCCGTTGAGGATGCCGGCGATGGAGGCCACGTCGTCGCCGACCAACCCCTCGCGCAACATCTTCACCGCCGGCGTGCCCCCCATCACCGCCGCCTCGAAATGCAGCGAGGCGCCGGTCCGCTCAGCCAGTTCGGCCAGCTCCAGCCCGTGCGCGGCGATGAGCGCCTTGTTGGCCGTCACCACGGGCTTGCCGGCTTCAAGCGC
>NZ_JAVRBF010001227.1:0-250 GCF_032436805.1 Streptomyces sp. P17
CGCGCTCAATTCCTCTCGCGATCGCGCGAGCCCCTCGCCGTGCGTCGCGCTCGACGCGACGATCGCGATCTTCGGGTCGGTGTTGATCGCGACGTAGTCCTCCGGAGGCATCACGCAGGCCGCGATGAGCGCGGTGATCCCGACCAGCCCCTCCATGAGCATCGCGCCGTAGCCGATCGCGCGGCAGTCCGACTCCTTGTCGACCATCTTCGGCGTCGTGCCGCTCGCGACGAGCGCGTGGAAGCCGCTG
>NZ_JAVRBF010001228.1:0-250 GCF_032436805.1 Streptomyces sp. P17
TATTTGACGTTTGCTCAGCGGCATCAGTTACAGGCCATATTACTGACCTCAGTGCCAAGAGCGAGAGATATAAAAAACCAACCAGGTCTGCCGATTAATCCCAAACAACATGAGACAAGACAAAATAAACAGCAAGGTTACCAGTATGTCGGCAGTTACTATCAAACCGTGTTAGATACTGCAAAGAAAGAGCAAGTACCGCTGCTGGATATTCAGCAACGGATGATAACAGCCGCTAATGAATACGGCG
>NZ_JAVRBF010001229.1:0-250 GCF_032436805.1 Streptomyces sp. P17
TTGGAAATCTACTCTCCTGGTGGAATGGTTGATGGTACAAAAATACAGGATAAGGATGTGAATTTACTTTCCTCTAAGCGCCGAAATCCAATTATTGCAGATGTTTTTAGTCGGATGGACTTAATGGAACGGCGGGGAAGTGGTCTGAGAAAAATTTTAGATAGTTACACCCAGCTAGATAACTATTCAGAAAAGTTAGCGCCAGAATTTCATTCGAATGAGAGTGAATTTATTGTCATTCTGAAAAATT
>NZ_JAVRBF010001230.1:0-250 GCF_032436805.1 Streptomyces sp. P17
CAATGTGTTGAGCGTTTATCGGCTAGGTTTTGAGCCGAAGCGGCTAGGTTTTGAGCCAAAGCGGCTAGGTTTTGAGCCAAAATCGACAGTTGACGGGCTAGGTTATCAATTCATAAAACTAGCCCATGGGAAAGACACTCGACGTTGCCCGCGACCGGGCCTTTGACCAGTCCAAAACCGTTCTTCCTGCCGAGATGGCGCGGGGGGTTTACATGCGCAACGCGCCCAGCTTGCAGGCTCTCAAGCTGAT
>NZ_JAVRBF010000089.1:0-22860 GCF_032436805.1 Streptomyces sp. P17
TGGCCACGCTGCCGGTCGCGGCCGCCGTCATGCTCGACCGGTACGACACCGGCCACCTGGCCACGCTGCCGGTCGCGTCCGCCGGATGCTTCCTGCTCGGCCTCGGCTTCGGCGTGCCCGCGCTGCGGCTGCGCGGCCTGTACCTGGCCCTTTCACCCTCTCGTTCGCGGTGTTCCTGCCGCCGCTGCTCAAGCGGCTCGAACCGGTGACGGGCGGCTCCATGGGCCTGACCGTCGACAAGCTGCAACCCCCGGCATGGAGCGGCCTGTGGCCGAGGACCAGTGGATGTACTTCGTCGCCCTCACCGTCGCCGCGGCGGCCCTGCTGCTCGCCCGAAACCTGCTGCGCTCCCGGGCCGGCCGGGCCCTGCTGGCCGTACGGGACAACGAGAGCGCCGCGGAGGTCATGGGCGTACGGCTCACCCGCGCCAGGAAGGGCCCTGTATGAGGGGGAAGCCATGGCTTCCCCCTCATGAGGGTCAGCCGGTGGGGTCGAGGAGGATCTTGCGGACCCCGTCGGAGCGGTTGGCGAACAGTTCGTAGGCCGCGGGGCCCTCGGAGAGGGGGAAGCGGTGGGAGACCACGACCTCCGGCTTCATCCGGCCGGCCTGGGTGAGGGCGATCAGGGTGGGGAGTTCGTAGTGGATCGAGCAGAGCCCGATGGCGAACTCCAGTTCCTTGATCTGCGCCAGTCCCATGTGGAAGGGGAACGCCTTGTTGTGGCTGACCCCGATGACGCTGACCCGGCCGGCCTGCCGGACCGCTTTGAGGGCCAGTTCGATCGTGGCGTCCGAGCCCACGGCCTCCACCACCGCGTCCGGTCCCCGTCCGCCGGTCATCTCCCGTATCGAGGCCTTCGCGTCGTCGTCCTCGACCGGCTCGACCCCGAGGCCGGCCGCGAAGGCGCGGCGCTCCGCGACCAGGTCCGCGCCGAGCACGCGGGCGGCGCCCATCGCGAAGGCGGACTGGGCAGCCATCAGGCCGACCGGGCCGAGGCCGATGACCAGGACGGTCTCGCCGGGCTGGATGCGGGCGCGGCGGCAGCCGTACCAGGCCGTCGGGGCGTTGTCCGTCAGGACGACGGCGGCCTCGTCGGAGATGCCCTCGGGCAGGTGCACCAGGTTGATGTCGGCGTACGGCACGGCGAGTGCCTGGGCCTGGCTGCCGGGGAGCTGGGGGCTCACGCCGTAGCAGAGCTCCGTACTGGACTTGGCGCGCTCGCACCGGGCGGTGAACCCGGCCGCGCACGACCGGCATTGGGTGCAGCCGGCCGAGGCGGGCACCAGGACCCGGTCGCCGGGCTTGAAGCGGGTGACCTGGTCGCCGGTGTCGACGACCACGCCGACACACTCGTGTCCCGGTGTGTAGCCGAGTTCCGGGCTGAACGGGTTGCCCTGGTAGATGTGCAGGTCGCTGCCGCAGATGCCGGCGGTGGTCACCTGGACGACCGCGTCGGTGGGGCTGGTCACCACCGGGTCGGGGACATCGCCGTAGCGGATGTCGTGACGGCCGTGGTAGCTCAGTGCCTTCATCGGATCGCTCCCTCCCTCAGGCCGCTCAGTCCGCGATCTTCAGCACGAGCTTGCCGTGGTTCTCGCCACGGAACAGGCGCATCAGCGTGTCGGGGAAGTCCGCCACTCCACCGGTGACCACGTCCTCCAGGGACGTCAGCCGGCCCTCCTCCCGCCACGTGGCCATCTGTGCGATGCCCTCGGCGTAGCGGTCGGCGTAGTCGAAGACCACCATGCCCGTCATGGTGGCCCGGTTGACCAGCAGCGACAGGTAGTTGGCGGGGCCCTGCGGCTCGGTGCTGTTGTACTGGGAGATCGCGCCGCAGACGATGACGCGGGCGCCGCGCGCCAGCCGCAGCAGCACGGCGTCCAGGACGTCGCCGCCGACGTTGTCGAAGTACACGTGGACCCCGTCGGGGGCGTGCTCGCGCAGCGCCTTGCGGATGTCCTCGCTCCGGTAGTCGATCGCGGCGTCGAACCCGAATTCCTCGACCACCATCCGGCACTTGGCCTCGCCGCCGGCGATGCCGATGACCCGGCAGCCCAGGATCTTGGCGATCTGCCCGACGACGCTGCCGACCGCCCCCGCCGCACCGGAGACGACGACCGTCTGGCCCGGCTCGGGACGCCCGATGTCGATCAGACCGAAGTAGGCCGTCAGGCCCGACATGCCGAGAGCGCCGAGATACGTCGGCAAGGGGGCCGCGGCCGGATCGACCTTGGTGACGCCGAGCCCGTCCGACACGCAGTACTCCTGCACGCCGAAGGACCCCGACACATGATCCCCGACCGCGAACCCGGGGTGCCGTGAGGCGATCACGCGTCCCACCGCGCCGGCGCGCATGACCTCGCCGATCTCCACCGGGCGGATGTAGGACCGGCCCGCGTTCATCCAGCCGCGCATCGCCGGGTCGATCGACAGACAGAGCACCTGCACCAGGAACTCGCTGTCGGCCGGCTCCCCGACCGGTTCCTCCGTGTGCTCCCAGTCGGTGGGCCGCGGCTCTCCCACAGGACGTGCGGCCAGGCGCACCTGGTGGTTGGTCTTGCTCATCTTCGGCGGCTCCTCAGACGGTCGCGTGGGACTGGCGGCGCGTCACGATCGGCAGATCGGCCGTCGTGGACTGAGATGGCTACGTGACATACCAGCCGGTCGGTATGGCCTGTGAGCGTACGGTGCCGAGGCGGGGTAGGCAAGAGACGCCGGTCACGGGAGGCCGGGGCAGTCTCGGGGTGGCTTCGACGTCGCCGAGGCGGCCCGCCGCACCAGTACCGCACCGCGGCGCCGGAGGTGAGGGAGGTCGTCCTCACCTCGATGGTGAAGCGACTGGACCTGGCGGTCCGCAGGGTGATCGTCGACGCCCACGAGGCCGACGCCGCGGGCTCCTCCTCCACCGTCAGGTCGAAGTACTTCACTTCCGGAGAAGCGGCGTGCGCGTGATCACCACGGAGCCCCTGCGGAACTCCGCGCACACGCCGGTCGGCTGGAAGGCCAACGTGAGGACGTCGAGCGGCCTCGTGGGCAGCGGCACGGTCTACGTGATCTGCGCGCGCTGACGCACAGCGAACCATCTGCCTCCGTACTGCGGCTACAGAGCCCACGTCGGGATCCTTGACCCCCGGTCGGCGCTCCACGATGCTGTGTTGCGACACATGGAATGTGTGCCGTAATGAGCAACATCTGATTCAAGTCTCGACCAGTCGAGGAGTGGCCATGACGCACCAGGTCCGTGCTGTCGTCGCGCGGGGCAAGGGCGCCCCCGTCAGCCTGGAGACGATCCTCGTGCCCGACCCGGGTCCGGGTGAGGCGCTGGTGAAGATCGAGGCCTGCGGGGTCTGCCACACCGATCTGCACTATCGCGAGGGCGGCATCAACGACGAGTTCCCGTTCCTGCTGGGCCATGAGGCCGCGGGGGTCGTGGAGTCGGTGGGGGAGGGGGTCACCGATGTCGCGCCCGGGGATTTCGTCATCCTCAACTGGCGCGCGGTGTGCGGGCAGTGCCGGGCGTGTCTGCGCGGGCGGCCCTGGTACTGCTTCAACACCCACAACGCCACGCAGAAGATGACCCTGCTGGACGGCACCGAAGTGTCGCCGGCGCTGGGCATCGGCGCGTTCGCGGAGAAGACGCTGGTGGCGGCCGGGCAGTGCACCAAGGTCGATCCGGCCGCGTCGGCGGCGGCCGCCGGGCTGCTGGGGTGCGGGGTGATGGCGGGCATCGGCGCCGCCATCAACACCGGCAACGTCGGCCGGGGCGACTCGGTCGCAGTCATCGGCTGCGGGGGTGTCGGGGCCGCGGCGATCGCCGGGTCGAAGCTGGCGGGCGCGGCGAAGGTCATCGCCGTGGACATCGACGACCGCAAGCTGGAGACCGCCACCAAGCTGGGCGCCACCCACACCATCAACTCCAAGGACACCGACGCGGTCGAGGCGATCCGCGAGCTGACCGGCGGTTTCGGCGCCGACGTCGTCATCGAGGCGGTCGGCCGCCCGGAGACGTACCGGCAGGCCTTCTACGCTCGCGACCTCGCCGGCACGGTCGTCCTGGTCGGTGTCCCGACCCCGGAGATGAAGCTCGAACTGCCCCTGCTGGACGTCTTCGGCCGCGGCGGCGCCCTGAAGTCCTCCTGGTACGGCGACTGCCTGCCGAGCCGGGACTTCCCGATGCTCATCGACCTGTACCTCCAGGGCCGCCTCGACCTGGACGCCTTCGTCACCGAGACCATCGCGCTGGACGAGGTCGAGAAGGCCTTCGAGCGGATGCACCACGGCGACGTGCTGCGCTCGGTGGTGATCCTCTGATGGCCGCCCGTATCGAACACCTCGTCACCTCGGGAACGTTCTCGCTCGACGGCGGCACCTGGGACGTCGACAACAACGTGTGGATCGTCGGGGACGACCAGGAAGTCGTCGTCATCGACGCCGCGCACGACGCCGAGGCGATCGCCCGGGCCGTCGGCGGGCGCACCCTGCGGGCCATCGTGTGCACGCACGCGCACAACGACCACATCGACGCCGCGCCCGAACTCGCCGCGCGCCTGGGTGCCCCGGTCCTCCTCCACCCGGACGACCTGCCCCTGTGGAAGCAGACCCACCCCGACAGGGCCCCGGACGCCGAACTGACCGACGGCCAGGCCCTCGCGGTGGCGGGTATCGAACTGACCGTGCTGCACACCCCCGGCCACGCCCCCGGCGCGGTCTGCCTGTACGCGCCCGCGCTGGCGGCCCTCTTCAGCGGCGACACGCTCTTCGCCGGTGGGCCGGGAGCCACAGGAAGGTCGTACAGCCATTTCCCGACCATCATCGAGTCCATCCGCGACCGGCTGCTGACGCTGCCCGGCGAGACCGTCGTGCACACCGGCCACGGAGACACGACCACCCTCGCCGCGGAGGCCCCGCACCTCGACGAGTGGATCGACCGCGGCTTCTGACCGCCTGCCCCGACGGCCTTCGTACGGCGCCCGTTCCGCCTGTTTCCGCAGGTGGTTCGGGCGTTTCGGGCTGCCCGGAGAGCGCGCCGCCGACCGGCGTGAACCAGGCCTTTTCATGCCTTGACAACGGTTCGGAGCCGCCCTCAGACTGGCGTTGCGTCAATCGCAATCCGTTTCGCTATACGCACCGAGGTGTCATGATGATTCCCGCGTGCCGTCTCGCGGATCTCCCGCGAGGCGAGGCCCACCGGCTCGACATCGATCCGCCGGTGTCGGTGTTCCACACCGACGACGGCGAACTCTTCGCCATCGACGACACCTGCACCCACCAGGACGCCTCGCTCGCCGACGGCTGGCTGGAGGGACCCGAGGTGGAATGCCCGCTGCATGCCTCGAAGTTCGACCTGAGGACCGGCGCGGCCGACGCCCCGCCGGCCAAGCTTCCGGTCCGGACCCACGAGGTCGTCCTCGAGGACGGCATGATCTACGTCCAGCTGTCCACCGACGCCCCCAACCTGCCGCCCTGCATCGCGGCCCGGCTCGCCGGAGGTCCCGCGTGAGGACCGTCGCCGTGGTCGGCGCCTCCCTGGCCGGCCTGTCGGCGGCGCGCTCCCTGCGCAAACGGGGCTACGACGGACGGCTGGTCGTCATCGGCGACGAGCTCCACCGCCCGTACGACCGGCCCCCGCTCTCCAAGGAGTTCCTGGCCGGCACCCTCGGCGAGGCGGAACTCACCCTGGAGACGGACGACGAGGACCTGGCGGCACAGTGGCTGCTCGGCACCCGTGCCGTCGCCCTCGACGCCACGGACCGCGCCGTCCGGCTCGCCGACGGACAGGAGGTGCACGCCGACGGCTTCGTCCTCGCGACCGGCGCCGCGGCCCGCACGCTCCCCGGCTCCGAGGGCCTGGCCGGAGTCCACACCCTGCGCACCCTGGACGACGCCCGCGCCCTGCGCGACGAACTGGCCCGCGGCGGACGGCTGGTGGTGATCGGCGGCGGCTTCATCGGAGCCGAGGTCGCCTCCACCGCGTACGCCCTCGGGCTCGACGTGACCGTGGTGGAGGCGGCCCCGACACCGCTCGCCGGACCGCTCGGCCAGGCGATGGGCGCCATCGTCTCCGGCCTCCATACGGACCATGGCGTACGGCTGCTCTGCGGCGTGGGTGTCAAGGGGCTCAGCGGCGAGAGCCGGGTCGACGCCGTCCTGCTGGAGGACGGCCGCAGCATCCCCGCCGACATCGTCGTGGCCGGGGTCGGCGCACGCCCCTGCGTCGAGTGGCTGGACGGCTCCGGCATCGCACTCGACAACGGCGTCAAGTGCGGCGCGGACGGCCGGACCAGCCTGGCCGGTGTGGTCGCGGTCGGCGACTGCGCCAACTGGTACGACCCGCGCGCGGGCCTCCATCGCCGCGTCGAGCACTGGACCGGAGCACGCGAACGCCCCGACGCCGCGATCGCCACCCTGCTGGCGGGCGGCGCGGTCGAACCGGGGATGCCCAGGCCGCCGTACTTCTGGTCCGACCAGTACGGCGTGAGGATCCAGTTCGTCGGTCACGCCGCTGGTGCCGACAGTGTGACCGTCGAGGCGGGCGCCGCGGACGACCGCGATGTGCTGGCCGTCTACCGGCGGGCCGGGAACCCGGTCGCCGTGCTCGGGATGAACCAGCCGCGCCTGTTCACCCGCTGGCGCAAGCAGCTCGCCACCGCGGCCTGTTGACACCACCCCTGCGTGAACGACCCCTCCACAACGTCCTCCGAGGAGTCCCCGTGACCTCGACCGGCCTGCCGGACAGCCTGATCGCCACCCTCCCCGGCTCCTCCTACACCGATCCGGGGATCTTCGCCCAGGAGCAGGAGCGCATATTCGAGACCATGTGGTTCTGCGTCGCACGCGCCTGCGAGCTGGAAAAGCCCGGCGCCTTCCGCACCGTCGACGTGGGCCGCGAGAGCATCCTCGTCACGCGGGCGCGGGACCACTCGATCCGGGCGTACTTCAACGTGTGCCGGCACCGCGGAGCCAAGCTGTGCACGGAGGAGTCCGGCGAGGTCAAGCGGGCCTTCCAGTGCCCGTACCACGCCTGGACGTACGGCCTCGACGGCAAGCTCGTCGCGGCGCCCAACCTCACCAAGATGCCCGATGTCGGCCGTACCGAGTACGGCCTGGTGAGCGTGGCCGTGCGCGAATGGCTCGGCTATGTCTGGGTGTGCCTCGCGGAGAACCCGCCCTCCTTCGAGGAGGACGTCATCGGCGAGGTCGTCGCCCGCCTCGGCGACGTCGAGTCGATCGAGCACTACGACATCGACCACCTCTCCGTCGGCAAGCGGATCGTCTACGACGTCAAGGCGAACTGGAAGCTCATCATCGAGAACTTCATGGAGTGCTACCACTGCGCCACCATCCACCCCGAACTCACCGAGGTGCTCCCCGAGTTCGCGGACGGTTACGCGGCCCAGTACTACGTCGGCCACGGCGCCGAGTTCGGCGAGGAGGTCCAGGGTTTCACCGTCGACGGCTCCCAGGGCCTGGACCGCATCCCCGGGGTGGCGGAGGACCAGGACCGCCGCTACTACGCGATCACCGTCCGGCCGCAGGTGTTCATCAACCTCGTGCCCGACCATGTGATCTTCCACCGGATGTATCCGGTGTCCGTGGACCGCACGGTGGTCGAGTGCGACTGGCTGTATCTGCCGCATGTCGTCGAGAGCGGCAAGGACGTGAGCCGGTCCGTGGAGCTCTTCGACCGGGTCAACCGGCAGGACTTCGACGCGTGCGAGCGCACCCAGCCCGGGATGAGTTCCCGGATGTACGCCAAGGGGGGAGTGCTGGTGCCCAGCGAGCATCACATCGGCGCCTTCCACGACTGGGTGAACGAGCGCCTGGGCACCCCGTCAGGGGTGACTCAGCCGAGGTAGCCCATCCGGTGGCTGATCTCCTCGGCGCCCTTGAGCAGCACCGGGGAGAGCTCGTGCAGGCGCTCCTCGGTGAACCGGTAGGAGGGGCCGGAGGCGCTGAGCGCGGCGATGACCTCGCCGTCCCGGTTGCGCACAGGCGCGGCCATGGCGTGCAGACCGATCTCCAGCTCCTCGAGGGTGAAGGCGTAACCCCGCTCCCGCGCGTCGGCGAGGTTCTTCTCCAGCTTCGTCTTCGCGGTGATGGTGTGCGGGGTGAGCTTCTTCATGCCGACGGCGGACAGCAGCGCGGCACGCTCCTTCGGGGGCAGATGCGCCAGCAGGATCTTGCCGCTCGACGTGGCGTGCAGCGGGGTCAGCTGGCCGACCCAGTTGTGCGCGGTGACCGCTCCCGGGCCGCGCACCTGGTACAGGTTGATCGCGTACTGCTCCTGCATCACGGCGATGTTGACGGTCTCGCCGATCTCCTCGGCGAGGCGTTCGCAGACCGGACGGCCCTGCTGGGTGATGTCGATACGGCCCGTGACCGCGCCGGCCAGCCGGACGATGCCGAAGCCGAGCCGGTACTTGCCGCGCTCGCCGGCCTGCTCCACCAGACCGCGCGCCTCCAGGGCGCCGAGCAGCCGGAAGGCGGTCGACTTGTGCACCTCGATCTCGGCCGCCACCTCGCTGACGCCCGCCTCGCCGCGCTGGGCGAGGATCTCCAGGACGCCGATGGCGCGGTCCACGGACTGCACGCCGCCGGCTTGTGAATGGGACGTTTCCGTATCAGGGCTGTAGTTGCTCACAGTGAAACTATACGCGCAGTAAACAACACACCCGCAAGTAACGGCACCGAAACGAGGACGCCTGAAGTTGCGTTGTTCGCAACCTGGTGCGTATAGCGGGACCGGCGCTAGCATGCCTCGCGTATCTACGGCGCGAGCGAGACGAGGCACCATGGCTCCTGTGCAGTACGACTTCGTCATCGTCGGCGGCGGATCGGCCGGCAGTGCACTGGCGAACAGGCTCTCCGCGGACCCCGCCAACCGGGTGCTGGTCCTGGAGGCGGGCCGCTCCGACTACCCGTGGGATGTCTTCATCCATATGCCCGCGGCGCTGACCTACCCGATCGGCAGTCGCTTCTACGACTGGAAGTACGAGTCCGAGCCCGAGCCGCACATGGGCGGCAGGCGCATCTACCACGCCCGCGGCAAGGTACTGGGCGGCTCCAGCAGCATCAACGGCATGATCTTCCAGCGCGGCAACCCCATGGACTACGAGCGCTGGGCTGCCGACCCGGGCATGGAGACCTGGGACTACGCCCACTGTCTGCCGTACTTCCGGCGGATGGAGAACTGTCTCGCGGCCGATCCGGACGACGAGTTCCGTGGCCACGACGGCCCGCTCGTCCTGGAGCGCGGCCCGGCGGCCAACCCGCTGTTCACCGCCTTCCAGAAGGCCACCGAAGAGGCCGGCTACGCCCCCACCGACGACGTCAACGGATACCGCCAGGAAGGATTCGCGAAGTTCGACCGCAACGTCCATCGCGGACGTCGCCTGTCGGCCTCGAAGGCGTACCTCAAGCCCGCGATGAAGCGGCCCAACCTCACCGTCAGAACCCGCGCCCTCGTCACCCGCGTCCTCTTCGAGGGCAAGCGCGCCGTCGGCGTCGAGTACCGGCGCGGCCGCGGCGCCCTCCAGCAGGTCCGCGCCAAGGAAGTCATCCTGTGCGGCGGCGCCATCAACTCCCCGCAGCTGCTCCAGCTCTCCGGCGTCGGCAATGCCGGGGAACTGCGCGCCCTCGGCATCGACGTCGTCCACGACCTCCCCGGCGTCGGCGAGAACATGCAGGACCACCTGGAGGTCTACGTCCAGTACGCCTGCAAGCAACCCGTGTCCATGCAGCCGTACATGGCGAAGTGGCGCGCCCCCTTCATCGGGCTGCAATGGCTCTTCCGCAAGGGCCCGGCCGCCACCAACCACTTCGAGGCCGGCGGCTTCGCGCGCAGCAACGACGAGGTCGACTACCCCAACCTGATGTTCCACTTCCTTCCCGTCGCCGTCCGCTACGACGGCTCCTCGCCCTCCGGAGGCCACGGCTACCAGGTCCACGTGGGCCCCATGTACTCCGACGCCATCGGCTCGGTGAAGATCAAGAGCAAGGACCCGCGCGAGCACCCGGCGCTGCGCTTCAACTACCTCTCCACCGGGCAGGACCGCCGTGAATGGGTCGAGGCGATACGGGTGGCCCGCAGGCTCCTCAACCAGCCCGCGCTCGCTCCCTACAACGGCGGGGAGCTCTCGCCAGGGCCCAGGGTGGAGACGGACGAGGAGATCCTCGCCTGGGTCGCGAAGGAGGGCGAGACCGCCCTGCACCCCTCCTGTACCTGCAAGATGGGCACCGACGAGATGTCCGTCGTCGACCCCACCAGCATGCGGGTGCACGGCCTGGACGGCCTGCGCGTGGTGGACGCCTCCGTGATGCCCTACGTCACCAACGGCAACATCTACGCGCCCGTGATGATGGTCGCCGAGAAGGCCGCCGACCTGATCCTCGGCAAGCAGCCGGAGGCGCCGTCGAAGGCCGCGTACTACCGGCATCGCGATGCCCAGAAGCAGGCGGGGTAGACGTTGGGCACCGCAGGACTCCGGGCGTTGCTGGACAGCGTCCGCTACGAGGTGCTGCCTTCGAAGGCGACCGAGGACAAGGTGCTCGCCCATGTCCCGCGCGACGTCGTCGTCACCGTGACGGCGTCGCCGGTCAAGGGCCTGGAACCGACCCTCGACCTGGCGGGCCGGCTCGCGGCGCACGGCTACCGCGTCGTGCCGCATGTGCCCGCGCGGCTGCTGCGGGACGACGCACACCTGAAGGAGGTCGTCGACCGGCTCGGCGAGGCGGGCGTGGACGATGTCTTCGTCCCGGCCGGTGACGCCGACCCGCCCGCCGGGGAGTACGACGGGGCGCTGCCCGTGCTGCGCAGGCTGAGCGAGCTGGGCAGGCCCTTCGCCCGCGTCGGCGTCACCGGCTACCCCGAGAGCCATCCGCTCCTCCATGACGACCTCACCGTCCAGGCGATGTGGGACAAGCGCGAGCACGCCACGTACCTCGTGAGCAACCTGTGCTTCGACCCGAGGGCGCTGGGGGAGTGGATCGTTCGTATACGGCGCAGGGACGTCACCCTGCCCCTGTACGTGGGCGTCGCCGGGCCCGTACAGCGGGCGAAGCTCCTGGCGATGGCGACGAAGATCGGGGTGGGCGAGTCGACGCGCTTCCTGACCAAGCATGCCTCGTGGTTCGTGCGTTTCGCGGCGCCCGGAGGATACGCCCCCGAGCGGCTGCTGACCCGCGCCGAGCAGGCGCTGACGGCTCCGTCGGCGGGTGTGGCGGGCCTGCACCTGTTCACCTTCAACCAGATCGCCGAGACCGAGCGGTGGCGCCGGGCCCTGCTGGACCGGCTCGGCGGCTGAAGGCACCTGGACCGGAGGGCTCGTGTACGACGAGGGCGGGACCGGAAAGCCGGTCCCGCCCCTTCGCCGGCCGCGGTTCAGCGGAAGACCACCGTGCGGTTGTCGTCCAGCATCACCCGGCTCTCGCTGTGCCACTTCACCGCGTGCGCGAGCACCTGTGCCTCCACGTCCCGGCCCACGGTGACCAGGTCGCCGGGGTCCAGCGAGTGGTCGACCCGGACCACGTCCTGCTCGATGATCTGGCCCTCGTCCAGGTCCGGGGTCACATAGTGCGCCGTGGCTCCCACGAGCTTCACGCCGCGCTCGTAGGCCTGGTCGTACGGGCGGGCGCCCTTGAAGCTCGGGAGGAAGGAGTGGTGGATGTTGATGGCCCGGCCCTCCAACTGCTTGCACAGGTCGTCGGAGAGGACCTGCATGTAGCGGGCCAGCACCACCAGGTCGATGTCGAGATCGTGCACCAGCTCCAGCAGCCGTGCCTCGGCCTCGGGCTTGGTGTCCTTGGTGACCGGGATGTGGTGGAAGGGGATGCCGTAGGTCTCGGCGAGTTGCTCGAAGTCCCGGTGGTTGGAGACGATCGCGGGGATCTCGATGTTGAGGGCGCCGGTGCGCCGACGGAAGAGCAGGTCGTTCAGGCAGTGGCCGAACCTGGACACCATGATCAGGGTCCGGGTCGGGGTCGAGGCGTCCCGCAGCGTCCAGGAGATCCCGTAGGCCTGGGCGACGGGGCCGAACCGGTCACGCAGATGTTCCAGACCCGCGCTCGGATCGGAAACATCGAAGTGGACCCTCATGAAGAAACGGCCCTGGAGCCGGTCGTCGAACTGCTGACTCTCCAGGATGTTGCCCGAGTTCCTGACGAGGTAGCCGCTCACGGCGTGGACCAGTCCGGCGCTGTCGGGACAGGAGAGGGTGAGGACGTACTCGCGGCCGGGATGCGATCGAGGGAACTTGGGGGACACGTCGGCCTCCGTCGGTGCGTATTACACAACATGGTGAGCGATACGCAACATGGTCTGCCCGGTGTCGCCCGCGGTCAAGGGCGGCACGGCAACTGAACCCCTGGCCAAATCGTCATCGGCGAACCCCTTGACGTCTGTCCGGACATTCGCCAGGGTGTTCCACCACAAGCAATAGGGTGCACGATGCGCAACGCACTTCGGTGGAAAGGCTCGGCGCGTGGCAGACCTGTATGTGGATGGCGAATGGCGGGAGCCGGTGGCCGGCGGGCACCGGGAGATCCGATGTCCCGCTGACGGCACGCTCGCGGCGACCGTGTCGGAGGGGTCCCGCCCCGACGCCGAGGCGGCGATCACCGCGGCGCGCCGCGCCTTCGACGAGGGCCCCTGGCCCGGCACCCCCGAACGCGAGCGCGGCGCCCTGCTGCTGCGCACCGCCGACCTGATCGAGCGCGACGCCAAGGACTTCGCCCGCGCCGAATCGCTGGACACCGGCAAACGGCTGGTGGAGAGCGAGTACGACATCGCCGATGTCGTCTCCTGCTTCCGCTACTACGGCGGGCTCGGCGGCACCGACGCCGGCCGGGTCATCGACACCGGACGCGACGACGCCGTAAGCCGCGTGGTGTACGAGCCGGTTGGTGTGTGCGGGCTGATCACCCCCTGGAACTACCCGCTGCTGCAGGCGAGCTGGAAGGTCGCCCCGGCGCTGCTCGCGGGCAACACGATCGTCCTCAAGCCCAGCGAGCTCACCCCCTCCACCTCCATCCTGCTGATGAGAGCGCTGGAGGAGGCAGGGCTCCCGGCCGGCGCCGCCAACCTCGTCCTGGGCGCCGGCCCCCAGGTGGGCGCACCGCTCTCCGAGCACCCGGCCGTGGACATGGTCTCCTTCACCGGAGGCCTGGAGACCGGCAAGCGGATCATGGCCACCGCCGCCGCGACCGTGAAGAAGGTCGCCCTTGAGCTCGGCGGCAAGAACCCCAACGTCGTCTTCGCCGACGCCGACTTCGAGACGGCCGTGGACTTCGCCCTCACGGCCGTCTTCCTGCACTCGGGCCAGGTCTGCTCGGCCGGGGCCCGGCTGATCGTCGAGGACTGCCTGCACGACCGCTTCGTCGACGAGGTCGTCCGCCGGGCCCGGCAGATCCGCCTCGGCGGCCCCTTCGACGCCGAGGCCGACACCGGAGCGCTGATCTCCGCACAGCACCTGGAGAAGGTCGAGGCGTACGTCGCGGCAGGGCTCGCCGAGGGCGCCGTACTGCGCTGCGGCGGTGCGCGGCCCGACGACCCCGCCCTTGCCAACGGCCACTACTACCCGCCCACCGTGCTCGACGCATGCAGGCAGGACATGCGGGTGGTGCACGAGGAGTCGTTCGGGCCCGTGCTCACCGTGGAGCGTTTCACCGACGAGGACGACGCCGTACGCATCGCCAACGACACCGAGTACGGACTCGCCGGGGCGGTCTGGACGCGGGACGCAGGGAAGGGGCAGCGGGTCGCGCGGCGACTGCGTCACGGCACCGTGTGGATCAACGACTACCACCCCTATGTGCCGCAAGCGGAATGGGGTGGCTTCGGGCACTCGGGCGTGGGCCGGGAGCTGGGACCGACCGGCCTGGGCGAGTACCGAGAGCCCAAACACATCTGGCAGAACATCCAACCCCGGCCGCAGCACTGGTTCCGCGGCTGAACGCCGAAGAGAGGTCGAACGTGACCACACAGACCGAGGTGCCGCAGCGGCGCGGCACGTCCCAGGACACGGGCTCCACCCCGGTCATATCCGTGCGCAGGCTGTGGAAGGTGTTCGGGCCGAAGGCCGGCCAGGTGCCGGACTCCGAGGAGTTGTGCGGGCTCACCCGCCGTGAGCTCATGGACCGCACCGGATGCACCGCCGCCGTCCGCGACGTCCACTTCGACGTGTCGCCCGGCGAGGTCTTCGTCGTCATGGGCCTGTCCGGCTCGGGCAAGTCCACGCTCGTGCGCTGTCTGACCCGGCTGATCGAACCCACCGCCGGTGAGATCGTCTTCGAGGGCGAGGACATCCGGCAGGCGGACGACAAACGGCTGCGCGAGCTGCGGCGCCGCAAGTTCTCCATGGTCTTCCAGCACTTCGGTCTGCTGCCCCACCGCCGCGCCGTCGACAACGTGGCGTTCGGCCTGGAGATCCGGGGCATGGGCAGGGCCGAACGCAACAGGCGCGCCCAGGAGGTCGTCGAACTCGTCGGGCTCGCGGGCTACGAGAACTCCTACCCCGACCAGCTCTCCGGCGGCATGCAGCAACGCGTGGGCCTCGCCCGGGCGTTGGCCGGCGACCCCGACGTGCTCTTCTTCGACGAGCCGTTCTCGGCCCTCGACCCGCTGATCCGCCGGGACATGCAGAACGAGGTCATCCGCCTGCACCACGAGGTCGGCAAGACGATGGTGTTCATCACCCACGACCTCTCCGAGGCCCTCAAACTCGGCGACCGCATCCTCATCATGCGCGACGGCAAGATGGTCCAGTGCGGCACCGGCGACGAACTGGTGGGCGCCCCGGCGGACGACTACGTGCGCGAGTTCGTCAAGGACGTGCCGCGCGGTGATGTGCTCACCCTGCGCTGGATCATGCGCCCGCCGGCGGACGGCGACGCCCTCGACGGACCCGAACTGGGCCCCGACGTCGTGGTGAAGGAAGCCACCCGGGCGGTGCTCGCGGCGGACAAGCCCGTGAAGGTCGTCGAGGACGGCAAGCTGCTCGGCATCGTCGGCGACGAGGAGATCCTCGCGGTGGTCGCCGGGCGGGAAGGCGACATGTGATGACCGTCGCCATCGAGAAACCCGAGAAGACACAGGCAGCCGAACCGGCTGCGCCCGTCGAAGAGCCACGCAAGGTCAGCCGGTCCATGGTGGTCGGCGCCATCCTGGCCGTCTGGCTGCTGCTGTTCGCCCTCCTGCGCGGCAAGCAGACGCTGGCCCTCGGGGCGGCCGATCTGACCGACCTGCACCGGTGGTTCAACGACGTCAACGACTCGATCGGCGCGAACCGCAACTCCAACCCGCTGTTCCTGTACTTCTTCAACGAGATCCGCCTGGTCATCGACTCCCTGGTGACGTTCGTCCAGGAGCTGATCTCGCAGCCGTCCGCCGACCGGCCCCTCCCGCGGATCGGCTGGCTCGGTGTCGTCGGTGTCACCGGCTATGTCTCCTGGGCCGTGGGCAACTGGCGGGTCGCGCTGCTGGCGGTGGCCGGCTTCACCTTCCTGGGCCTGCAAGGCCTGTGGCAGGAGAGTATGGACACCCTGGCGCTCACCCTGTCCGCCGTCTTCGTGGCGCTGCTGTTCGCCATCCCGCTGGGTGTATGGGCGGGGCTGTCCGACCGGTTCAACCGGATCATGACGCCCTTCCTGGACTTCATGCAGACCATGCCGACCTTCGTCTATCTGGCCCCGCTGACCCTGTTCTTCCTGATCGGCCCGGCCTCCGCCACCATCGCCACGCTGATCTACGCCGCTCCGCCCGCGATCCGCATCACCGCCCACGCCATCCGCTCCGTACCGAAGACGACGGTCGAGGCGGCCGACTCGCTGGGTGCCACGCGACGGCAGTCCCTCATGAAGGTGCTGCTGCCGATGTCGCAGCGGACCGTGGTGATGGGCGTCAACCAGACCATCATGGCCGCCCTCGCCATGGTGACCATCGCCGCCCTGATCGACGCCCCCGGCCTCGGCAAGACCGTCGTCCAGGCACTCCAGTCGCTCGACGTCGGCACGGCCTTCAACGCCGGTCTGGCCATCGTCGTCATGGCCATCGTGCTGGACCGCGTCACCACCGCGGCGAGCGGACGCGAGGAGGCGGCCCGGCACTCCAAGAACCGCTTCCTGACCTGGCGACGCCCGCTGCTGGCGGTGGGCGCGGCGGCCATGGCGGTCCTCGTCTATCTGTCGCACACCTATGTATGGGCGGCGGAGTTCCCCGGCGAGGGTGACACCGGCAGCGCCATGTCGAGCGGCGCGGACAACGTGACCACCTGGGCGCAGGACAACCTGTCGGGGCTCACCAACGCGGTGCGCGACGCCCTCACCAACGGACTGCTCAACCCGTTCCAGACCCTGCTCACCGACTCCTCGTGGTGGTTGGTCGGCGCGGCGCTGATCGCGCTCGGCACCGTCCTCGGAGGCCGGCGCTCCGGCATCACGACGGCCGTGTGCGTGGCCCTGCTGGTCGGCACCGGCCTGTGGTCGGACAGCATGACGACGCTGGCCTCGACCGTCGTCGCCACGGTGCTCGTGATGCTGCTCGGCGTCGTCTTCGGCGTGTGGATGGGACGCAGCGCGCTCGTCGACCGGCTGCTGCGGCCCACCCTGGACGCGGCCCAGGTCATGCCGCCGTTCGTCTATCTCGTGCCGTTCCTCGCGCTGTTCGGCGCGACCCGCTTCACGGCGATCGTCGCCGCCGTCGTCTACGCGGCCCCCGTCGCCATGAAGATCATCGCGGACGGGGTGCGGAACGTGCCCGCGACCACCGTGGAGGCGGCCACCTCCGCCGGGTGCAACACCTGGCAGATCATCACCAAGGTCCAGCTGCCGATGGCACGCAGCGCCCTGACCCTCGCGACCAACCAGGGCCTGATCTACGTGCTGTCGATGGTTGTGGTGGGCGGCCTGGTAGGCGCGGGCGCCCTCGGCTACGACGTCGTGGCCGGCTTCTCGCAGGGACAGCTGTACGGGAAGGGGCTCGCCGCAGGGCTCGCCATCGTCCTTCTCGGAGTCATGTTCGACCGGATCACTCAGGCAGCGGCTCGCCGCGCCGGCGTATAAGGAGCACCACACGATGGCAAGACACTGGCGGGCCGGCGCGGCCGGCATAGCGGTCCTCGGCCTCACCCTGACCGCCTGCGGCGGCGCGAAGGTCGGTGACGACAGCTCGGCCGGATCGGGCAGCTCGGGCGAGTGCGGCACCTTCAACCTCGCGGTCAACCCGTGGGTGGGTTACGAGGCCAACGCGGCGGTCGTCGCCTACGTCGCCGAGAACGACCTCGGCTGCAAGGTCAACCAGAAGGACCTGAAGGAAGAGATCGCCTGGCAGGGCTTCGGGACGGGCGAGGTCGACGCCGTCATCGAGAACTGGGGCCACGACGATCTCAAGAAGAAGTACATCACCGACCAGAAGACCGCTGTCGCCGCCGGCCCGACCGGCAACGAAGGCCTCATCGGCTGGTATGTGCCGCCGTGGCTGGCCAAGGCGCACCCCGACATCCTCGACTGGAACAACCTCAACAAGTACGCCGCCGAGTTCAAGACCTCGGAGTCCGGCGGCAAGGGCCAGCTCCTCGACGGCGACCCCTCGTTCGTCACCAACGACGAGGCCCTGGTGAAGAACCTGAAGCTGGACTACAAGGTCGTGTACGCGGGCAGCGAGACCGCCCTCATCCAGGCCTTCCGCAAGGCGGAGAAGAACAAGGAGTGGGTGATCGGCTACTTCTACGAGCCGCAGTGGTTCATGTCCGAGGTGCCGCTGGAGAAGGTCAAGCTGCCCCAGTACAAGACGGGGTGCGACACCGACGCCGAGAAGATCGCCTGCGACTACCCGGTGTACAAGCTGGACAAGATCGTCAGCGCGAAGTTCGCCAAGTCGGGCAGCCCCGCCTATGACCTGGTGAAGAACTTCAGCTGGACGAACGACGACCAGAACACCGTGGCGAAGTACATCGCGGTGGACAAGATGACGCCCGAGGCGGCGGCGAAGAAGTGGGTCGAGGCGAACCGCGACAAGGTGGACGCCTGGATCGAGTAAGCCCTTCACGGATGCCCGGTGGGCGGTGCGCGCGGGATGCGCACCGCCCACCGGGCATTGCCGTGTCCTGGCCCGTTTCCCGAGGTCGCGGACCCCTTGACACCCACTTGCGCGGCAGGCACATTGAGTTGCGCAACCTGAATCACGTTGCGTAGAAAGCAACTGAACCGGAGGTGCGGCGATGGCGGGACCCCGAGTGGTCATCATCGGAGCGGGAGTCGTGGGCGCGGCCCTCGCGGACGAGATCTCCGCGCGCGGCTGGACCGAAGTGACCGTGGTCGACCAGGGTCCGCTTCCCGCCACCGGGGGCTCGTCGTCACACGCCCCCGGCCTGGTCTTCCAGACCAACTCCTCCAAGACCATGGCCGAGTTGGCCCGCTACACCGTCGAGAAGTTCAGCTCCCTGGACGTCGACGGCAAGCCCTGCTTCCTCCAGGTCGGCGGCCTGGAGGTGGCGACCACCCCCGAGCGCCTGGCGGAGCTGCACCGCCGCCACGGCTGGATCACGGCCTGGGGCATCGAGGGCCGGCTGCTGACGCCCGACGAGTGCGTCGAGCAGCACCCCCTCGTGAACCGCGACAGGGTCCTCGGCGGCCTCCTGGTCCCGACCGACGGCCTCGCCAAGGCCGTCCTCGCCGTCGAGGCGCAGATCCGCCGGGCCACCGAGCGCGGCGTCCGCTTCCTGCCCCGCCACGAGGTCCTCGACGTACTCCAGGCCGAGGGCGAGGTGACCGGCGTCCGCACCGACCAGGGCGATCTGGAAGCCGACATCGTCGTGTGCTGCGCCGGCATCTGGGGCCCGAGGATCGCCCGCATGGCCGGCATGAACCTCCCGCTGACCCCGCTCGCCCACCAACTCGCCTGGACAGGACCGGTCCCCGCCCTCGCCGGCCAGACCGAGGAGGCGGTCCGCCCGATCCTGCGCCACCAGGACGCCGACCTCTACTACCGCGACCGCTTCGACGGCATCGGCATCGGCTACTACGGCCACCGCCCGATGCCGATCTCGGCCGACGACATCCTCTCCGTGGACGAGGCCGACCAGATGCCCTCGGTCCTGAAGTTCACCGAGGATGACTTCGAGGACGCCTGGACCGAGACCCAGTCCCTCCTCCCCGCGACGAAGGAAGCGAAGGTCGAGGAGGGCATCAACGGCCTGTTCTCCTTCACCACCGACAACTTCCCGCTCCTCGGCGAGTCCCCGGACGTCCAGGGCTTCTGGGTCGCCGAGGCCGTGTGGGTCACCCACTCCGCGGGCGTCGGCCGGGCGATGGCCGAATGGCTCGTCGACGGCCACTGCTCGTCCTTCGACCTGCACGAATGCGACGTCAACCGCTTCGAGCCGCACCAACTGGCCCCGGAGTACGTCCTGGCCCGCGACTGCCGGAACTTCGTCGAGGTCTACGACATCCTCCACCCCCTCCAGCCCTCCGGCGACCCGCGCCCGATCCGCACCAGCCCCTTCCACGCCCGCCAGCAGGAGCTGGGCGCCTTCTTCCTGGAGGCGGGCGGCTGGGAGCGCCCGCAGTGGTACGAGGCCAACGCGTCCCTGGTCGAGGGCCGCTCCATCCCCACCCCGGGCGACTGGGCCGCGCGGTACTGGTCGCCCATCGTCGGCGCCGAGGCGCAGGCCACCCGCGAGACCGTCGCGATGTACGACATGACGGCCCTCAAGCGCCTGGAAGTCACCGGCCCCGGAGCCGCCGCCTTCCTGGAGCGCCTGTGCACCGGCAAGGTCGCCAAGTCCGTCGGCTCGGTCACCTACACCCTGCTCCTCGACCACGACGGCGGCATCCGCAGCGACATCACCGTCGCCCGCCTGGCCCGCGACCGGTTCCAGGTCGGCGCCAACGGCAACCTCGACCTCGACTGGTTCACCCGCCACCTCCCCGCCGACGGCACGGTCCAGGTCCGCGACATCACCCCCGGCACCTGCTGCGTCGGCCTGTGGGGCCCGCTCGCCCGCAAGGTCCTCCAGCCCCTGACCGACGAGGACTTCACCAACGACGGCCTGAAGTACTTCCGCGCCAAGCGCGCCTACATCGGCAGCGTCCCGGTCACCGCGATGCGCCTGTCGTACGTCGGCGAACTCGGCTGGGAGCTCTACACCACCGCCGACCAGGGCCTGAAACTCTGGGACACCCTGTGGCAGGCGGCGCAGCCCCTCGGCGGCGTCATCGCCGGCCGCGGCGCCTTCAACAGCCTCCGCCTGGAGAAGGGTTACCGCTCCTTCGGCACCGACATGACCTATGAGCACGACCCCTACGAGGCCGGCGTCGGCTTCGCCGTCAAGCTCGACAAGGACGACTTCATCGGCAAGGCCGCGCTGGAGCGCCGTAAGACCGACGTACGGCGGAAGCTGACCTGCCTCACCATCGACGACCCGCGGTCGGTCGTCCTGGGCAAGGAGCCGGTGTACGACGGCGAACGCGCCGTCGGCCACGTCACCAGCGCCGCCTACGGCTACACGATCGACAAGGGCATCGCCTACGCCTGGCTCCCCACCGAGCTGACCGCCCCCGGCACCACCGTCCACATCGGCTACTTCGACCAGCGCATCCCGGCGGTCGTCGCCGAGGAACCCCTGTTCGACCCCACCATGTCCCGCCTCCGTGGCTGACCGAGGAAAGCCGATGACCGCGCAGACACTCGACGGCAAGGCGACCGCCGCCGCCATCCGCCGCGAACTCACCGAACGCGTGGCCAAGTTGACCGCCACCACCGGCCGCTCGCCCGGACTCGGCACGGTCCTGGTCGGCGACGACCCCGGCAGCCACGCCTACGTCGGCGGAAAGCACCGCGACTGTGCCCAGGTCGGCATCGCCTCCATCCGCCGGGACCTGCCCGCCGACGCCTCGCAGCAACAGGTCGAGGAGACGATCGACGAGCTCAACGCCGACCCGCACTGCACCGGATACATCGTCCAACTCCCCCTCCCGCGCCGGCTGGACGCCAACGCCGTACTGGAACGCATGGACCCGGCGAAGGACGCCGACGGCCTGCACCCCGTCAACCTCGGCAGACTGGCGCTCGGCGTCGAGGCACCGCTGCCGTGCACCCCGCGCGGCATCGTCGAACTGCTCCGCCGGTACGAGGTACCCCTCGCGGGCGCGCGCGTCTGCGTGATCGGCCGGGGCATCACGGTCGGCCGTCCCCTGGGCCTCCTCCTCACCCGCCGCTCCGAGAACGCCACCGTGACCCTGTGCCACACCGGCACCAAGGGCCTGGCCTGGCACGTACGCGAGGCGGACATCGTCATCGCGGCCGCCGGCTCGCCCGGCCTGATCACCAAGGACATGCTGCGGCCCGGCGCGGCGGTCCTGGACGTCGGCATCACCCGCACCGACGACGGCCTGTCCGGCGACGTGCACCCGCGGGCCGCCGAGGTCGCCGGATGGCTCGCGCCCATGCCCGGGGGAGTGGGCCCCATGACCCGGGCGATGCTGCTCGCCAACGTCGTCGAGGCCGCCGAGAGGAACGCCAACACCGTATGAACGCGCTGAACATCCCCCTGGCTGGAGACATCCGATGAGCCCCCGCACCCCCGGCGCCGAGCTCCCCGAGCACCCCGACTGGCTGTGGCGTACGCCCGAGCCGAAGCGGTCGTACGACGTCGTCATCGTGGGCGGCGGGGGTCATGGCCTGGCCACCGCCCACTACCTGGCGAAGAACCACGGCATCACCAATGTGGCCGTACTGGAGAAGGGCTGGCTCGCGGGCGGCAACATGGCCCGCAACACCACGATCATCCGCTCCAACTACCTGTGGGACGAGAGCGCCGGCATCTACGAGCACGCGCTCAAGCTGTGGGAGGGACTGGCGGAGGAGCTGGACTACCCGATCCTGTTCTCCCAGCGAGGCGTGCTGAACCTGGCCCACAGCCTCCAGGACGTCCGTGACAGCGTGCGCCGAGTGGAGGCCAACCGCCTCAACGGCGTGGACGCGGAGTGGCTCGACGCGGACGGCGTCAAGGACGTCTGTCCGATCGTCAACATCTCGCAGGACGTGCGCTATCCGGTCCTGGGCGCCACCTACCAGCCGCGCGCGGGCATCGCCAAACACGACCACGTGGCCTGGGGCCTGGCCCGCTCGGCGGACGCGGCCGGCATCGACATCATCCAGAACTGCGAGGTCACGGGCCTGGACGTGGTCGGTGGCCGGGTGGTCGGCGTCCGCACGAACCTCGGCCCCATAGCGGCGGGCAAGGTGGCCCTGTGCTCGGCGGGCCACACCTCGGTCCTCGCCGCGATGGCGGGCATCGAACTCCCGCTCCAGAGCCACCCGTTGCAGGCGCTCGTGTCCGAACTGCTGGAGCCGGTGCACCCGACGGTCGTCATGTCCAACGCGGTCCATGTGTACGTCAGTCAGGCACACAAGGGCGAGCTGGTGATGGGCGCGGGCATCGACGCGTACAACTCCTACACCCAGCGCGGCGCCTTCCACATCATCGAGGAACAGATGGCGGCGGCCCTGGAACTGTTCCCGGTCTTCGCCCGCGCCCACGTCCTGCGCACCTGGGGCGGCATCGTGGACGTCAGCCCCGACGCCTCACCCATCATCGGCCTCACACCGGTGGACAACCTCTACCTCAACTGCGGCTGGGGAACGGGCGGTTTCAAGGCCACGCCGGGCGTCGGCTGGGTCTACGCCCACACGATCGCCCACGACGAGCCCCACCTGCTGAACGCCCCCTTCTCGCTCGACCGTTTCACCACCGGCGCGCTCGTCGACGAGCACGGCGCGGCCGCGGTGGCCCACTAGGGGGTGTTTTGAAAGTCCCGCACAGCACCCACGGCGCCCGGCACGCACCCTCGCCGCACCGGCCAAAGA